>WRLO01000198.1 GCA_009777575.1 Candidatus Cloacimonadota bacterium | reverse complement strand
ACAGTGAAAATTGTTCATGATGATTTTGAGGAATTTATTTTTGAGCAATTGAATGTTCAATCTGTAAAAAGAAACTATAATGCTATGCTAATTCTAAATGAAACCAACGAAATCTATTTTACAATTGATACTTCAGGTATATTCGGTGGTAGTACTAGTTATGGCACATTGTTGATAAAGAATCATAGACAACTCAAAGAAACTTTTGAAGACCAAAGTATTCAATGGGTTGATGACATGCCAATATGGGAACGATATAGTAGTGACTTTTTTGATGAAAATGCACTTGTATCACATACTTTTGGTGTTTCTCATCACATTGTCCCAAAGCTTGAAGTTGAAAGATTGGTTAAAAAAGGTAAAACGCTTACAGTATATATTGTGCAAATACTACCAGATGGCCCTGCAGGGGATCGGTATTTTACTTTAACCATTCTTATAGAAGTAAACAAAGTTAATGTGGCTAATGTAGAAAATATTGAAACTGTCACAAAAATGATATTCTATCAAGGAGGAAATTAAAATGAAAAGATTAATATTCACTTTCATGTTGATGTTGTTGGTATTTGGATTGTTCGCAACGCAGACTCTGAGTAGGTATATACCAACCATAGAAGATGATTTCGCAGATAACCGAATAATTGTAACGCTGAGACAAGAGTATAGTGATGTCAATAAAGAAATTGACACAAATAGTTTTAGATCGGCTAATATCATATCGGTAGAAGATGCTGCCAGAGAAAGTTTAACTGAGGAAAATGATTTTGGAGGTCTCACAGTTGTTGAATCTATAGAAGATTTAATGTATATAACAGATCCTTCAAAAATTATCAATAGAGAAACATTCACTCAAATATTATTATTTGAGCTAAGGGAAAAGTGCAAAGAAAATGTATTACAAGTAATAGAAGATTTGGAAAAACTTGATATAGTATTGGCAGCAGAACCCTATTACAATTTTGACGCAGAAGATTTATCTACACCTAATGACCTTATGTTTAATCAACAATGGGGCTTAAGAGGGGTTAATGGGATACAAGCGGAAAACGCTTGGGATCTTGTCAATAATTTCGGCACAACAAATCCTCGTATAAAAGTAGGTATATTTGAAAGAGGAATACAGATAGACCATCCAGATTTGCGAGTAATTCCTGGAAATTTTACTCCTGCATCAAATGCAAATACTGATCATGGAACGCATGTAGCTGGAATAATAGGTGCGATTGCTGACAATAGTGATGGAGTCGCAGGTATAGCACAAGTTTATATTGCGTTGCTTAATCGTTCTGAATTTGTTTCAAGTCTCGCTTGGGCTATAAGTAATGACATAAGGATTGTTAATGCAAGTTTTCGTTATACTTGGAATGGTGAAAATGCACCTTGGACTGTTGCTGATAGAGAAGCTATTAAGGTTTTTGGCACTAATGGCGGTTTACTTGTTCCTTCAGCAGGAAATCAAGCGTATAATAATGACATATCCGATGAAGTACAATTCCCCGCTGGATATGGAGATGCAAGGAATTTTCCAGATATAACAAATGTTATAACAGTAGGTTCAATTAATGAAAATGGTCAACGAAGCAGTTTCTCAAATTATGGTCAAAATTGTGTTCATATATATGCACCTGGTGGCAATATACTTAGCACTTTCCCAGAAGATTTATGGGAATCTAATGTACCTGGATGTACTCAAGTTGCCCAAGGTTATGCTAGAACCAGTGGCACCTCCATGGCAGCACCTCATGTATCAGGTGTAGCTGCATTAATGTTATCTTTAAACCCGTACATTACCGCAGAGGAAATTAAGTCAATAATGGTTAATAACGGGGTAAATATTAATATTCAGGTGCCATCAGGTAGTGGAACAATCACACAGACTGTCAAAAGACTAAACGCATTCGCTGCACTTTCAAATACCATCGTTGATTTATCAGTTCTTCCCCTTATTGCTCCAGAAACATCCATGGTTCATGAACCTGTTGAATATTCCGTAACAGTCAAAAATGACGGAAACACAACAGCAAGCAACTATACAGTAGAATTTAGAAGGGGTAACCAGACTCTTTTCACACAACAAGGAACACCGTTAGAGCCAGGCGACTCAGCTGTTTTTACCTTTACTTGGACACCTTCAACTTATGGATTTTACCATTTTTATGGACATGTCAATTATTCATTAGATCAAGTGCCTTCTAACAACACTACGAGCAATATGTCAGTCACCGTGCAAACCGATTTTTTAGCAATATCAACTCAGGGACCATACAACATACCCAATGCAATCCGACTCATAGCTCCGGGTGGTAGATTAGAGTTGGCAGGTGGCTGGTATAATTATCCTGATAAGCTCAGTCTCAAAAACAAAGATTTTCATCTGATAGGCACGGGTGATGAGAGTTATCCTACGACACTGACAGCTTGGTTTGAGATAGAAAATGTCACGAGTGAAGCAAAAATAGAGAATATCATCTTCACTCCCAACTGGAATAAACATTTTGAAAGTATCTTGCGTT
>WRLO01000197.1 GCA_009777575.1 Candidatus Cloacimonadota bacterium | reverse complement strand
AAAGGAAAATGGGGTGTTTTGTGTTTATATGTAGAGATTCAAAGTTTTTTTAACACAGAGTTTTTTAAGAGAAGACACGAAGCACACAGAGATAATGAATAATGTCACAATATATTATTCCAATAGGAATTTAGGCTTTATAGAAAAATGTCACCCCGACCAGATTTTATTTTCCGTAAGGAAATTAGCTAGAAAAATACTATGCTAAATCCTTACAGGATAAAAAGTTGTGGTGTCATAGTTTTCTACAAAGCCTGAAATTCTACGGATTATGTGATGTCAACATTCTAGTTGACAAAAAACATCGAACTGGAAAGATAGATTTACAATAGGAGGAACACAAGATGACAAAGAAAATGAATTTTAAGGTGTTTTTATTTATCGCTGTAACCATGCTATGTTTCAGCTTTTTGCATAGCGAGACGATAGCTCAGCCACCTTCAAACTACGATGAGAATGATGCAGGTACACATTTCAATCCATATCTTATCAGTAACCTTGCAAACCTGAGATGGCTTTCTGAAACACCCAGCGTTTGGGGTTCTCAAACCCACAGATTTTTTTTCAAACAAACAGAAAATATCGAAGCTGCTGATACAGAAAACTGGAATCAAGGGCTTGGTTTTAGTGCAATAGGAAAAATGTCAGCATACTTTTTTGGTATCTATGATGGGGGCAACTATCATATACACAATTTATATAGCAATGTTCATGGGACCGATGAAATTACAGGTATGTTTGGCATGATAAATCGTGCTACAATAGAAAACGTCCACCTACGAGATGCAAACATTAAAGGCGGATTATATTATGGGACAGGGTCTCTAGTTACTTTTGCTCAAAACAGCCTTATTCGCTGGTGTTCTGTATCAGGAAATGTGTATAATGAAAATTGCTTTGGTGATGTTGGAGGATTGGTAGGTTATACTCACGCGACTGATATATATCATTGTTATTCTTTAACATATATAAATGTTGGAAATGTAAGGAGCCTTGGTGGTTTAGTGGGTTTTTTAGGTTTTAATTCTTTTCTTAGGTTTGGTTATTTCAATGGAATTATCATAAACGAAATCCCATCATCTAGCATGGATTATTATAATGTAGGCGGTGTTGTAGGATGGTCAACAGAAGCGGAATTAAGGAATATTTATGCCGCAAGTAAAACTCCTTTTCAACACAATATGTCTGGAATTGTAGGGAGAGCAGATACTTGGACAACGGTATATGATGCACACTGGGATATATGCACTACAGGAAAGACAAACGGAGTGTATATTGTTTTTCCCACCAGCATAGTTGATGCCATAGGTTTTAGCACTTCAGAGATGAAATCTACTATTTCTTATTCAAATAGTCAAGGTTGGGATTTTATTAACACTTGGATCATTGACAATTCAATTAACGAAGGTTATCCTTCATTTAAAGAAAATATTGCTGAAAAGCCTATAAATTTTTATGAAATAAATTCAGGATCTGAGCAAAATCCATTTTTGATAAGCAATATATTTAACCTTAAATGGTTGTCAGAAGCTCGTGAATTTTGGGGAAATGCAAATCGACAATTCTATTTTCTACAAACCCAAGATATTAATGCAATTGTGACTAAGTATTGGAACGGCGAGGAAGGCTTTATTCCGATTGGTATAAGAAGAGTGGTAGCGAACGAAATTCGATTTAGAGGGGTATATGATGGGGGAAATTATAGAATTTCCAATTTATACATAAAACAAAGAGTAGTTCCTTATCATGATATAAACACAGCTCTTTTTGGAAGTATTGAGTTTAGTACTATAAAGAACATCAATTTAGTGAATGTAGACATAACAGGATCATGGGGCGTAGCTGCTCTAGTTGGAAGTGCTACAGCTTCTACAATATCAAATTGTTCCACATCTGGTGTAGTTAAGCATATTTTAGCACCCACAGTTTCCTATGTTTTCAGAAGTCCAGGTGGTGCAAGTGGTCTTATAGGAAGTGGCGAATGGGATACAATAGTTAAGGGAAGTCATTCTAATGTCACTATTATAGGAGAAAATGCTGGTAATGTTGGTGGAATTGCAGCTTCTTTAGCCCAATCTGATATTTCAAATTCATATTTTTATGGTAATATAGATTATGATGCTTATTCTATTGAATATGTTGCTGGTGGTTTAGTGGGCGTTATTTCGTTTAACTCAAATATTTCAAACTCTTATGTGGCTAGCAAGGATCCTTTTGTAGATGCTTTTGGTTTAGTTGGTAGAGTCATAAATTCTTCTATATCCAAAACATATTGGGACATTCAAACGACAGGCACATCAGAGGCGTATAGAGATAATGAAAATGGTGCTTTTGATGATGTCCAAGGATATTCAACAGAAGAAATGAAAATACAGGAATCTTTCACAGGCTGGGACTTTGTTGATATTTGGAATATACGGCATGGAATAAATGCAGGTTATCCATTTTTGAGAGGGTTGCCTATACCTGTGGTGCTATTGCCAGTGGTGAACCTGAGTGCTGATGTAGATGGTAATGTCGTGCTGCTTAAGTGGGAAGCACCGGAGTTTGGAATGGAGAATGGACAATGGAGAATGGAGAATGATAATCACACCTACC
>WRLO01000196.1 GCA_009777575.1 Candidatus Cloacimonadota bacterium | reverse complement strand
TAACAATTTCGAGCGAATAGCAAGGCACGGAGGTGATATTCATCATGTCACAATGAGACAGGATTATGTGATAGAACATCTAAGAGATTTTTCGGAAATCAAGATTTATTCACTGCTTGATGATGATCCAGAGATTATTATACTTCAAACTGGATTTGAACCAACGGAGTATGTTGTAAAAGACTTTGAAATAGTAGATGACAGCATATATATAGTAGCTCGTGTAAATGTTTTCACAGATTATCTTGATATTTATTCACTCAGCAATCAAGATATTTTATATAGAAAATTACTCGACACAGGATTTGAGATTAGAATATTTAATGACTTAATTATCATATCTCAACCTCGTGGTGGTTTAGTTGAATACCAGCATATTTATAAGTTTGCAGACAACGATTTATCATATATAGGAATGATAGTTGGAGATATAAGCATCCGAACAGGCTATAGACACGATGATTATTTTATCACTAGAGAAGGTAACGCTATATCTTTTCACTCAAATATAGATCCTTTTGATGTCCTATATAAAGAAACTAATTCTGCTTTTTTTATAAGGACTGTGAGTGAAATAAATGAAAATCTAATAGGTTTTTCTGAATGGTTACCAGGTATAGTAAACATTTTTCAATATGAAGATGATTTTTCAAATTTTAGGAGAACTTCATATTTAAGCATCGGAGATAAAAATGCTGTATTTTACAATGGATATATGACCATCAATGCTTGGAATATGAATACTTTGAGTGAGTTTTACAGTATTGAAAATGGGATTCCGATAAAAATAGGCGAGCTTGATGTGTTAAAAAATGTGTATCAGTCTTATATATTTCCAGAAGAAAAAAAACTTGTTACATATGGTTTGACCAGTATCCATGTATATGACATAGAGTTTACAGCTTCTGAGAATGATCCTTTAGATACACCGATATTGAGTTCTGAACTATATAGCAATTTTCCCAATCCTTTCAATCCTGAGACGACTATTCGATTTTTGATAATAGAGTCTGGTGATGTTTTATTGGATGTGTATAATGTACGCGGACAAAGGGTGAGAAGACTTTTGGATGAATACAAGGATAGAGGTGAATATAGTGTAGTATGGGATGGTCTGGATGAAAGTGGTCGTGAACTGAGTAGTGGTGTTTACCTATATAGAATGGAGACTGGAGGAGAAAAATTTGTAGGGAGAATGGTGCTATTGAAATAAATGATGTTTCATATTTTAACTGATATCAAAGGATTTCATGTAAAAACAATAACAGTTAACTCAAATTTTGAAATTATCAATAAATTGAGAAAAATAGTAGATAAAGATAATATCAACAACTATCCGAAGAAAAAAAAACGATTTTGTAAAAAAGATTGACAAAAATGATAAAATATAAATAATGTCTCTTATTAAAAATACTAAAGGAGGAATTAATGAAAAAATTCATTATCTTTTCGCTCCTGACTATTTTAGGAGTAGGTTTTCTTTTTAGTACTGACATTTGGTATGAGCATTCTTTTAGCCCTGTCAGTAATGTTGTAGTTGATGGTTTTGTCTGGATGGATGAATATCTTCCACCAACGGGATCATTTGGAAACTCGATCGATGTAGTTCTTTACGATGCAGATGGTCCAATTCTTGGAGAATTAACCCTTGCGAGTGGTAAAGATGGCTATTATCAATTTCTGGTAAGTCATTTCCCCAATATTGTTTTTTCTGAAGTTGCTAAAATCACAGTCACCTTAAATGGATATTGGACTATCATTATCCAACCCTACACAGGTGGACATCGAGTGAATTTCATCTTGAGTAAAAAACCTATTCAAGATACCTAAAATTATCTTAGGCTGACAGCCTGTTTAGGCAGGCTGTCAGTTCTGAAAAAAAAGAGGATTTAACCATGAAAAAAAAACAAATATACATAACCCTAATTTTACTCCTTTTATACTTTTCAACGATCAGAGCATTTCAACTGGATTCAATAGTCCACAATCGAAAAGTTTTGGATTACCATCAAAGAAATGGTTCAATAAAAAGATACGAAGACAGGTTATTCATCAATACTTATTATTCTTTAGAAGAAGTAAAAATACACAATGATGGCAGTCTGGAGCGGATTTCTTTTATAGAAACAGGATATTGTGGATTATATGTCTCCTTGATTGATGAGGAAAGGTTGTATTCTTTTTATCAATCAAATGAAAGACATCATATCATGATTTTTGACTTAACTACTGTTCCGATGACCCATCTGACAACTGTAGAAATTCCTTTTCAAATCATTCGTCCATACATGGTTCCACAGATTATGGGGGATTATATTTTGATCTCAAACAATCGTCAATTTATTGGTAAGTTTAATAAAAGGACTCTACAATTTGAAGATAGGATAAATTTACCAGCTGGTATCTTTGTAGTAAAGGACACTGTCTTTATCTCAGCTTGGTGGCGAAATGATGAATCTGGAAATTATGATGACACATTTTTGTGGTTTCATCATTATGAAGATTTGACTGGAATTGAACCTTGGCGGAATTATTTTTTGGAAATTACCTTGGATTTAGAATATCATATAGATATTTTGTCAATGAAATTAGTAGAAAACTATTTGTATATACATTGTGTCCATTATTTTGCTATTTATGATATCAGTGATTATGACAATATCCATAAAATAGTTTCGATAAGAGATGATGATATTTTGTATTTCACAGATGTGCTTTTTTATGAAAATT
>WRLO01000195.1 GCA_009777575.1 Candidatus Cloacimonadota bacterium | reverse complement strand
TATTTTAGTGATTCGTTTTTTAATTTCACAAATGTATCTATCATTGCTTGTGCCGTTCTGGAGGTTATTACGATATCATCTGCATAAGCGGCACATTGCTTTAGTCTGGTAGAGATGTTTCCTCTCAGTTCCATTTTCTTTAATATGGAATCCATGGCGATGCTGAAGAGGGTAGCTGATAGTGGGTCTCCTTGTTTGACCCCTGTTTGCACTTCGAATTTATCAGTAAATTCATTATTTATTTTTACTGTTGCATTTGTTCCTGTCAGTGTTAGTGCTATGAGCTTTTGTAGTTTTGTCGGTATATTGTATTGATTTAGGCATTCTAACACTTTATTTCTTTTAATTGAGTCAAATGCTTGTGTATAATCAATAAACATGTTGTGGAGATCTATATTGTATTCATAGCATTTTTCAAAAGTCTGACGTACTATGAATATATTATCGAGTGTCGATCTGTTTGGTCTGAAACCTGACTGGACGTCACTCAATTTTGATTCAACTATTTTAGACAACCTATTGTTCAATATTATTGTGAATATCTTGTATGCTATGTTTAGTATTGTGATCGGTCTGTAGTTGGAGCATATGGTTCGCTCTCCTTTTTTATATATTGGACAAATGATTCCTTGAAGCCATTCCATAGGTAGTTGTTCTTTGCTCCAGATTAATAATATTAAATTATACATTCTATGTTTTAGTATGTATCCTCCATGCTTGACCAGTTCAGCTGGTATGCTGTCTGTACCTGGGGCTTTATTCCTTTTTAACTTGCTTATTATGTTGCTTACTTCTTTATAAGTCGGCGGTTCTATCTCTACGTCGTTCTCTATGGTTTGTACTTCTTGAACTTGGTTGTCAATGTTGTTATCAGTTTTCATGAGGTCAGCAAAGTATTGTTTCCATCTGTCCATTATTTCCTGTTTGTTCGTTTTTAGGTTGCCATTTTCATCTTTACAAGCAAATATGGTTAAATGTCTATCATTTTGGAAAGTTCGTATATCTTTAAAAAATTTTCTTATGTCATTCTGTTTATGTGCCTCTTCTACTTGTTTTATTCTATTATTTATCCATTGCTTCTTTTTCTCTTTGCAGATCTTGTTAGCTTCTTTTCTCGCTTGCTTATATTGTTCTTGATTTGCTCTAGTTCTTTTTTGTAGGCATTTCCTTCTTGCATTATTTTTTCTTGAAATGGCCACTTCACATTCCTCGTCCCACCACTCATTACGTGTGTTCTTTTCTCGTATTTTAATTGTTTCTTCGGCTGATTCTAATATAACTCTTTTTATATTTTCCCATTCTTGGTTTATGTCTACTTGTTGTCTTTTTTGAAGAAACTTTTCATAAATCTTTTGTCTATATTGTTTTTCTATTAATGGCTTTTGTAGATTATCCAAATTCCACTTCTTTCTGTTATCTATGTTTCCCCTAGGCATTGTTATTAATCTTTGTTTTATTGTGGTTTTAACGAGAAAGTGGTCAGAGTCACAGTTTAATCCTCGTAGGGTTCTTATGTCCTGTACTGTTCTTTTCTTGGTTGTGTTTATAAGTACGTGGTCGATTTGGTTTACTGTAGTAAAATCGGGTGAGGTCCAGGTTCCTTTATGAATTGTTTTATGTTGGAATTGAGTGCTCATGACTGTCAAGTTATTTTCGATTGCAAAGTTGCAGACCAGTTCTCCATTCTGGTTTGATACTTCATGTAACGTATGCTTTCCTGTAACATTCTCATAGGCTTTCTCTTTACCTATTTTAGCATTCAAATCTCCCAAAATCAATACAATATCATGCTTCGGAACTCTCTCGTATGTTCTTTGGAGATCATCGTAAAACTTGTCTTTTTCTTCTTCTGTTTTCTCTTCGGTTGGGGCATGGACATTTATTAATGTTATGTTATGAAATTTTCCTTTGAGTCTGATTGTACATATTCTCTCATTGATTGGAGTAAAGCACATAATATTCTTTTCAATTTCTTTTTTAACCATGAATCCTGAGGTAAGGTTTACATCCCACATTTATACTGTGTATTTTTAATCTTGTTTGAAAAGTTTCCATACTGTCTATAATGCGTAAATAAATAAATAATAAGTAATAAAAACAGATGTTCATTCACTGGCAAAAATACCATACTGGAATATAAGACAACACCCATACACAATTTTCAGTTTTTAGGAAAATAACTATACAGAATATGTTCAACTTTGTGCATGATAATTAGGAAATCCCCAGTTTTTAATAAGATGAATTGAGAAAAATCCTCTTCTTATATTTGGGTAAGTAAGAAATTTTAAATTTAACAAATGATACTCTACATGAGTAACTTTACTGCACAACTGCCATTAATCTAATAATTTTCTTTTGGATGGTAAACACTTATAGCTGTTGAATGTCCCTGAAAGTAACTCTGCATGACATAAAGGAATGTAAATACACAGCTCCTGTCCGGATGGCAAGGCATGCTTAACAAATTTTGAGGATAATATATTCAATGCATTTTTAAAGTATAAGTTATTATCAATCTGCAGATCAAAGAATTTAATAAACACCTTAATCAATTGTTTTATTACTATAATCTAAATTTAAACTAATACATGTTAGTAGTAAATTTCAGTAATTGTTTTGTCAAAATTTAACTCAAAATGTATTGGCTTGAAAACATTTATTCAACTTGGCAAAGGCATCATAAATTCAATTCTGAAAGCAATTCTTTTCATGGAGATATATAATGACACTAATGTCATCAGCAAAAGTAAATGCTTGGCTGCCAATTGAGAGCTGGGGGTATATTGTTGATGTATATGTGAAACAGTGAAGGATAAAGAAGGGAACCCTTACAAATTCCTGTTTGTGTAGGTGTTAACAGTTTTA
>WRLO01000194.1 GCA_009777575.1 Candidatus Cloacimonadota bacterium | reverse complement strand
ACCCCTTAAAATTTCACGGAATATTTAAAATCAGAGATTTGATAGAAGAACAAATATTCTGTGATTCGCTAGAAATACATGTACTCGAATTACCAAAACTAAGAAAAAATCCATTAGAACTAGATGCTATAAATTGCTGGTTACTATATTTGGATAATATGGAGGGAGAAATTTTGGAACAAATAGTAAAACAAGAGCCTTTGATAAAAAAGGCAATATCTATCGAAGAAGCCTTTATTCTGGCAGAAGAGGAAAGGTATAATTATGAGCTGCGTGAAAAAGGGCGAGCAGATTATTTCAATGCATTGTCTTTGAGTCTAAAAGAAGGCAAAAAACAAGGGATACAAGAAGGGATACAACAGGGGATACAAAATACTAAGCATGAAATGGCTCGCAAAATGTTGGAAATAAACATGAGATTAGAGGATATTGTCAAGGTCACCGGATTGACACCTGAAGAAATACAAAATCTTTAAAGACCTAAGAAAGCAAACATCCTGCCTGCAAAATATCAATTTAATTATTGATTAGAAGCAAGATACATGCGCCTTAAGTTGAAGTTACAGAAGAGGTTGTTTTGTAGAGAATTGATTTATATGTTCCGCTTATTGCCTCTCCAACAATCTTTATTCCGCTAGAAATTTAGGCTTTGTAGAAAACTATGTCACCCCAACCAATCCATGTTCCTTATGGAATAATGTTTTGGTAGAAAAAAATGCCACCCCAACACATCCTTATTCCGCAAGAGTTTAGGAGTTTGCCGTCATTGCGAGGTCTCTTCTTGCTATCCCCCTGAAGCAATCTCTGGGTCACTACCTCCTAGATTATGCCGCTTAGGAATTATGGCATGGTAGAAAAAAATGTCACCCCAACACATATTTTTTTCCGATAGGAAATATGCGTAAAATAAAACATTATACCTCTGGAATATTATGAAACCTAATTTCTACCTAGTTCAATCAACAAAACAACCTCAGTAGCCAGTGATATCCTCCAAAGTAACCTAATTAACCAAATTCAAATCTATGTTTTGACTTTTTTAAGGAAATGAGGTTAATTAGGTTTTTTCCTGGAGTAAAATCTTGCTACTGAGGTTGTTTTGTCGGTATATTAGGTGGAAATTAGGTTTTTACATTTTCTTCACCCTAATAATGATATGAAAAATCATTCCTAAATCCCTATCTAGTTAAACCAATCCTTGTTGAAATTATATAAAGAAAGCGTATATTCAATTAGGATAAAGGAGGGACAATAAGTCCCCCCCATGTTACATTCCCACGATAAAATGCAGTCTAACCTACCTCACAGTAAGTGTATTTCTGCCACCAGAGCTTGTATGTAGCAGAGTAATCTCAGGACCCGGTGTTTTAACCCATCCTACATCACCACCAATACCAGGTTTTTGTTGTGTAGAGTATAAATGGGTTTGTTTTAAAGACAGAATCAATCCTTCGGTGGTTGTTTCTGTAGTTAATGTGCCTGCTATAAAATTAACCCCATTGTTCGTAGCAATCCAAGTTTCGCCTCCAAACTGGAATTTTAAATTATTTCCTGCAACAGGAACTGCCGGCAATGCGTTTATTTCTCTTTGGATAAGTGTTATAGTTCCAAGTTTTGGTCCACCTGAAGCACAACCCACTATGATAAAAGAAATAAGTAATAAAACAATTACTAATTGTTTTTTCATGTTCATCTTTACCTCCATATTTTTATTAGCAAGCAAAATATTAAAAATGCTTGCGTTAGGTTTATATTCAAACAACTGTATCGTGGATCAGCTGTTCTCATATTCTTAATTTCAATAGTTATCAAATCTAGGAATAATTAATAATTGATTGGGATAAATAAGACTGGGATCATTAATTATTTCAAGATTTTCTCTCCAAATAAGTTCCCATTTGGTCGGATCACCATAAATTTCTAAATAACCTGCTATTTTCCATAAGGATTCACCTTTTGAGACTGTCCATGTGTTTAAATATTGACTTTTTTCAAGGTAAGGTTCAAAATGTTCTTTTAGATAAATTTCTTTTTGACTATCTTTAGGATTATACATACTATCTTTTTCATCAGGATAAAGTGAAATTTCAAACTCTTCCAATTGTGGTTGAGTAATAGCGATATATTCCTGAATATTTTGAGTATCTATTTCGGTTATCAATGTATTGAAATCAAATTCATTATATTTTGACATCATCCAATCATCATTATAAAACAAAAGAGATAAATTATTTTGGATTCCTTTCAATGAATATATTGAGTTTATTTGATTTCGATTTATAAAAAATAAATTTTTGGAATTATTTAGTTCAATAAATACACTATTCTCTTTTTTACCTACTATTCTACCTTTGATACTTTGACCATCATTTAGAGTTATACCCACTACTACTGTATTTAAATTTGTATTAGCCCAACTACCACATCCATACAAGACAAGTGTTGTTATTAGTATCACTAAATAGGTTTTCATTGCGAAATCACTCCGCTTATTGGCTTTTCTACCAAGCCTAAATCCTTACGAGACAGGCTTGGGTGTTGGATTTGTGTTTTGGGTAACGAGATTGCTTCGTGAGGAGCTTCAAGAGAGGGACCTCGCAACGACGGAAGGGGTAGTGACACAGAGATTGCTTCGTGAGGAGTTTCAAGGGAGGGACCTCGCAAGGACGGAATGGGTAGTGACACGGAGATTGCTTCGGGGGGAGCTTCAAGGGAGGGATCTCGCAAGGACGGAATGGGTAGTGACACGGAGATTGCTTCGTGAGGAGATTCAAGGGAGGGACCTCGCAACGACGGAAAATACCATCGATGCGAATGGGGTAATATGCCGAAAAGCCTTATATCATGCGGATTTTCGGGGGGGGGGGGGGGGGGGGGGTTATGTTCTTTATATCTACGGGGAAATATAAAAAAAAATATCAAAAAAAAAATATTATAAATAAAATAATCATTTTCTCAAA
>WRLO01000193.1 GCA_009777575.1 Candidatus Cloacimonadota bacterium | reverse complement strand
TACAGCAGAAAGAATATCTAACGAAATCGGTTTAAATCAAAATATCGTAAGATATAACATGCTTATATTGTCAAAAGAAGGAATTATAAGATACCTCAGAAAAGATAAAAATAAGAAAGTCTATATGGTAAATTTAAATAAAGAAATTATTTCTGAAATCATGAGTAATTACAATAGAGTAAAGAGCATTGTCACTTCCCAAACTGAATCATTCACTACAAAAGAGATTGCTGATGAAGTTGAGTTGTCATCTCTTACCGTAAGAGAATATTTACAACTGCTTGTATCTGAAAGCTATATCAAGGAAATTGGAAAGGTTAAGAATGCAAGAGTATATATACCAATCAACTATCAAGGTAATTTAACCGATATAATGTCTAATCTTAATAAAATGAAGAATTATATATTTCATGCAAACTTTCCTTTCACCACAAAAATAATAAGTCATGAATTAAACATATCTTATAAAATCGTAGAAAAAAACATTCGTGTTTTACGAGAAGATAATTACATCAAGCAAATAGGCATTGAAAACAGATTTAAGGTATATATTTCAAATACATATCAAGGGTTTATGCCAGTTCCAAATGATAACTATAATAAAATAAAGAGATATATCTATACTTTAGGTAAACCAGTCACAATAAAAAAAGTTATCAGTGAATTAGGAATAGTGTATCATGTTGTTAAATATAACATTTCAAAACTAATCAAAGAAGGATATATAAAGTTTATTGGCAAAGATAAAGGATCGAAAGTTTATATCATTAACAGGCATTATGGAAAAGAAAATCCAAGTAAATCTACGCAGAGATATGAATAAAGGTCTAATGGAATTTACAAAAGACCCAACAAGAAAAGATTTGCAGAATCTGGTTGTTATCATCAAACAGTTCCGTGACAAGAAAAAGACAACAAAAGAGTATACAGGGAGTCCTCGTTATGCTTTAGCATAATGTGGCTACATTAAAAAACTTGGATAGGGCAGTTGATTTTCTTTTAGAGAACGGTGACGATAATTTAACAAATGGGTTCAAGAAAAAGCTGGTTGACCTTGTGAACTATTTGTTAGAAAGGAGTTAACAAGATTTGTGCCAAGTAAAATTACATATAAAACTTTTTAATAAGTGAAGAAATATGCCTAAATCTGAAGAAAGAACTTGCCATATTGTCGGCATATTTTATTGTAGCACCATAAGATAACAATTTAAGGAGTTACCTATGTTAAAAGAAGAATTCGAAAATTTAATCGGCTTCGAAATAGAGTATGACCTCTATAAAAACTGGATTGAAAAGAAATACTACGACTTCAAAGGCAACAAGCAGGAATTCGTAGAACATCTCAAAGAAAACGGCATATACGATGGACTGAAAAGGATGTATGCCCCACAAATAGCCAAGAAAATCGCTGATGAAAAAGGTAGAGCGAGACTGGAAAAGTTATGGTCTCAAACTTGGAAAACACGATACAAGCTTGAGAAAATCAATGAAAAGATTCACAAAACAGATAAATGGGAATATTATCTGGAAAGAGAAAAACTCTGGAAAATAGAGCGAGACCTTGACAAAGAACGATTGCAAATCCTACACAGCATATATCCAAATGACCCAAGATATTTTGGAGAGAGGGCTTAGCCCTTGCTCCATAAAGGAGAAACAATGATAAAAAAGAATAATATGGAGGTGTTCAATGAAACACGATAACGAACTTACCATAGCTGACTTTCTCAGCTTCGCAACGATTTACAATGTAATCGAACTAAACTTAAATGTCATCTGCGATGGTTTAGAAGGCGACCAAGCAGATGAGATTAGACAAGACTTAGCAGAGATTTATGAATTAGTGACCTCTGCAGTATCTCGACAAGACGGAACGAAACCTAAAGACTGGTATCTACCAATTTCAGAATGTGTAGTAACGATGACACATCAAACGATATTAGAAATAGCAGGCAAGATATATGCCTTCAATGAAAAAGCTGAAGAAAAATATCATCTTTATAACGATGACGAAAAAGTCATCATTCACAACATGAACGAGCCACAGCTTGACTTTGCGATTGAAATGCTACTAAACGCAACGGTAGAGGTGTAAAATGGCTACAAGAAGTATTCTGATTATGAAAAAAGAAAACGAGCAAATCCAAGCGACTTACGTGCATAGCGATGGAGACGACCATTTACCGATTTTACAAAACTATTATAGCACCCAACAGCAGGTTGAAGAACTTTGTAAATTGGGAGATTTAAGCGTGCTTGGCAGAACTACTGGTAAATCACCCGACCAAACAAGCCATGACAATGAATATTGCATTGCATATCATAGAGACAGAGGTGCGGAATTGAAATATGATATTTATAATTCCGTTGAGGAGGCTATATCAGATGTCAATACCGAAGTCATAGTTTATCTCTACATTTGGGAGGGAAATAGTTGGTCTGTAAAGAAAAGAGATTACAAAAGAGGGGTATGGAAAAAAGGTAAATAATTTAGGATAAATTCCAAATAAACTATTTTGAGAAAAGGCAATAATTGCAGATAACTATTTTTGTGTTAATTAGTTACATGATATTTGTCTCTTATTTCTTTTAAAAATCTATAAACCATAAAATGCCCATATATGTAATATCATATATTATCAATATGATAGAATGGACATAGAAAAATATTTTCTGAATTCTGCATTTTATTCTTGCAAAAATAACTTACTTTTAAATAATGGTTCCCGCTTCAAATATAACTAAAGTTTCATATGAGGCTGTAAATAAATTTTAAAAGAGGTAAAAGATGAAATTATTTACTACGGTGGCAATCGTTTGCATGGCGATATTGCTAATCAGCTGTGCAAGCGTGAGAACTCCCAGAAGTCCATTTTGGGATGTGGACATAGATGCCTTTGTGGATTATGTCGCACAAAAGGAAGTAGCAGACATTGAGGGCGTTTGGGATATTGATGGCAGATATACTGTTGGAGTGCTTCGAGAGGGATCTGGCTATATCGGCTTTATTCTGGACTCCGTGCATGATAATTGGTTGCCGAGAATGGTGAAATTTAAGGTCGAGACAGTAGATG
>WRLO01000192.1 GCA_009777575.1 Candidatus Cloacimonadota bacterium | reverse complement strand
TATTATAGATTTCTATGATGGGATCTATCTCCCCCGACCCGTAGTGCCAATCTCCGATTGGCTTGTGGGTGGTAGATTGGTGTGATGTATTGGATACAATAGGCAAATCAAAAGATATCAAGACATTTGGATTTATTGACATATTCACTGGATTAGGATAATTTTGAAGATTGTGTCCCGCAAAAGGCAATATAGTTTCATCATTCTCAGATACAGGTCCTACCACTATGAAATCAGGTTTGGTTATGGTGTATTTACTACCCTCGTTTGCCCCTCCCGTCGTCATTGTAAGGCTACCCCCATCGTCATTGCGAGGTTTCCCGCTTGAATTTTCCCCCTGAAGCAATCTACCCGAAACAATCTCGGATATGGGGTGAGAAGGGTTAGAATCAAATATCGACCACACTGTTATCGTCAGCGTCACAGAATAAGTCCCCTCTTCTGTATAGACAAAAACAGGATTTTGTTCTGTAGAGTCGATAATACCATCGCCATCAAAGTCCCATTCCCAAGTGTGGATAATACGGATATCATCGATTTCAGCCACCTCCATTTTCCATTCTCCATTCTCCATTTTCCATTCTCCATTTTCCATTCTCCATCCCCCATTCTCCATTACCACCTCCGACAAGCAAGTAAACTGCACTTCCAAAGGTGCATAACCCTCTCTAGGCTCTGCCATAAAATCCACATTTATCTCTCTCGGAAATACCGTTATAAAATCTTCTTTTGTGATACTATCTGCTCCATCATTGATAGTTAGGGTTACAGTATATACACCCTCTTCATCAAATACTATAAGAGGATTTCTTTCATTTTCCATACTCCATTTTCCATTTTTAACAAACTCCCATTCCCAAGCATAAGCAGCACCAGTAGACAGATCAGTAAACTGCACTGTCAGAGGCGCATGACCAGCCAAAGGCTCTGCTGTAAAATCAGCTTTAACTCCTTGAAATTCAAAGACACCCATATCGATAGCACTGCCATATACCCTCGGATTACCTGCGAGGTCGATGTCCAAGTCCATCATTTCAGATACATCAATTCCTGCATCTATTGCAGGTGAAGAGCTACTCAGATAATAGTATTCCCACATATCTGGAGTCAAGCTACTGTCGACATGACCTAAAAAAGCTGGACTATCAAATACCACATTGTTTAAAATAGGAGCAGGTTGATCACCCTGGACAGAGATTCTATTACCATATATCAAGGAATTATTAATAGTAACTTGATTTGTATGGTCTATACTGGCAATATGTAGTTCGTTGGTTAGCTCTGGATTGTAAAGAATCATGTTATTTATTGTAGAATCTGTCCCACCCAAGACAAGAGCAGCTACATTACCTGGTCCCCTATTATTGGCGATAGTCCAATTGTTCAATACAGTTTCACCAAAAAATCTGTAAATATTTACTGTGCCATTATTCAAAAAACCTGTTACATCATAAGCATTGTTATTCGCTATCAAAACATTATTAAAAACAGCTGAACCTTCAAAATTTAGCACTCGGTTTGAGTTATGTCGAGAATGAAAAATAATCGAACTATAATCATTGAAACCACTTGTATAGGACACATTATTCAAAATTAACCTTGGGTTAAAATCAACAGTAAGTCCTATTCCACTCCCATTTCCTTTTATATTATTTATCAAAACATTTTTGATATTTATATTATTTATTCTTTCAGTCCAGATAGGATGCCCAGATGAATTAAGAATTATAATATTATTTAAATATAAACTCCTGTTGTTATTACCATGTGTAGAAGCAAGTTCAGTAAAGCATGATTGTGAAAAAACATATCTTACTGGGTGATTTATTAGCTTAATATTTGATATAACTGCTTTCCGAGCTTCACCATATACAACTGTATAATCGAAAAAGGAATTTTGATTTTTTATTATTGAAAGATCTCTGATTTCAATTTCTGCATTAGGTGATGAATAAATTATTAAAGAATCATATACATCAATTATTGTCTCATCAATTCCTGCTCCTATGAGTTTTGTCCAGTCTGGCAAAAAAAATCTTGGCATCTTACCATCTATAGGAGTATAAGTACCTGATGCAAGTCGGATAGCTTTGGGATTTAAGGAATCTGATGCTATGATAGTAGATGCGAAATACAATGACCTCAGAGGCTCTGATGGGTTCAAACCACTATTACTGTCATCTCCCCAAGAGGCTACAAATATGTCATGATTTATAAAAGGTGGTAAAGTCTCTTGTAAAATTTCTATTGTTACATCATGAGCGTATATACTTCGATTATGCCAAACATAATTTCCATCTGGTTTGGAAATGATTCTACTACCTTTGTCTAAGTAGATTGTCAAATCCTGTGTAATTCTAGATAAAGATATATCTTTACCCATAGCTGCAATATTATTAAATATACTATTTCTATTTTCTTGAGAAAAGACAGCATTTATCCCCTCTCCAATCGAAAGTCCTGCACCTGATATCCATGATACATTATTGTATATCTGATTGTTTTCTAAATAGACTGTTCTTGGAAAACTAATAGGTCCTGTTAAATTAACAGCATTACCAAGTCCACCGAAATGATTGGTAAAAATATTGTTTTTTATGTTTGCATGAATATTTCTTATTCGTAGCCCTATGCAATATACATTAGGAACACCTTGATAAGTATCTCCTAAATCATTGCTAATAGAAAAGCCATTCAGTGTAATTGTCAGAGGACTTGGGTTAGTAGGACTAAAAGTAATTATATATTCAGGATACGGAGCTGTGAGTTTAGTAGTATGGATATGGGTAGTGTCAGCTTCAGTAGCATAAAGGCTTTCGAGGGTGAGGTTTATGTTTCTATTCATAGTAAAGGGGCCGATGTAAGTCCCTGGGTAGACTCGGATGGTGGAGTTATTTGTAGCAAAATCAAGTGCTTCTTGTAGGTCGGTGAATTGCTTGTCTCCAGAGAGGCAGACCTCTATGAGCTGCGGGTAAACAGCTGTTGTGCAGATAAGTATGAGTAGTAAAATTAATATTTTTTTCATGATTTTATCTCCTTTAGATTTTTAACACAGAGATTTTGAGTTTTTTTCTTTTTTTAACACAGAGATTTTGTGAGAAGAC
>WRLO01000191.1 GCA_009777575.1 Candidatus Cloacimonadota bacterium | reverse complement strand
TGATCCTCCAACAAATTTTATTGCCTTTAATCCATAATATATAGGTCCCATAGAATGATCTGCCATATGTGCCGTTGCAACAGCATGGCCAGCAGCACGAGTTATTAAAATTTCAAGTTCATTATTTAGTGTTTTTACATATTTTACTATTTCCCGAGATATTTTAATCGCAGATCCAGTTTTTACTTTTCCTATAATCCAATTATCTCCAATATCTATTGCATTAATTATATATTCATTAATGTTATTATTTAATAAAGGCAATAAATGATTTACACAATCAATTGCCCATTTCATTAATTTTTTTTGCTGTTCAATTTTTAGAGTACCGCCTCTATGTTCTAAAACCCATTCTTTATCTCTCATTTTATATCCTGTCT
Organism: Candidatus Cloacimonadota bacterium; assembly: GCA_009777575.1. Taxonomy (GTDB): domain Bacteria; phylum Cloacimonadota; class Cloacimonadia; order Cloacimonadales; family WRIO01; genus WRLO01. The sequence continues at coordinate 2,747 of WRLO01000191.1, read as the reverse complement.
ATATTAAAACTTAATTTTATTATTTTGTTAATTAGCGCAAAGCCGCCTTACACAATTATTTCAATAAGTTATCCACCATTTCGCATAACTTATTAATAGATGCCAATGATTGCTATTCACAAATAGATCAAACATTGTAATATCCTCATTCCATGATGTTTTTCTACTGAAAATACGAAAGCGATAAACTCCGATTTTCTATCGAAAATACGCTAAAATCACATTAACAAAAGTTTATAAAAATTCCTTTCATTGTTTCTTTTTCTTTTCTTCTCGTAGCTCTGCCATTCTTTTAAATGCTGCCTCAGCACCTTTTCTGTAATACGCAACCATTTCTTCAGTATTCATATTTTTCGTCATTTCGTAGTCGTAGTCACGAATTTTTCTAATATCTTCGAGAGTAAAATTTGGACTTATTTCAAGTTTGGGTTTCATTGTTTTTTTTACTTCTTTCTGCTTTTAAGTCTTCAATTCGCTTAAATCCTGCTTCAGCACTTTTATTGTAGTAATCACATAATTCTTTAGCAGTCATATTTTTTGTGATTTCGTAAGTATAATCTCGAATCTTATGGATATCTTCAAGTGTGAAGTCAGAGCTAATTTCAAGTTTTGGTTCCATTATGTCTCCTTTCCCACCCTGAAAGGGTGGGACGTTTAATAGGGTAGCTCGTTTAATAGAAAACACAACCCCCAAAAACCTCTCCTACCCTGAAAGGGTAGGGCGTTTAATAGGTGTAGGGCGTTTAATAGAAAACTATGTAACATACTCATCCTTAAAATCTGCCTCGTATTTTTCTAATATTTCTTTATATTCTCCCAAAGATGATTTATTTTTATGGAAATTATCTTGATTGTGAATATATTTTACGACATTGTCGATATGTGTTTTACTGTATGAAAAAGCTCCATACCCTTCTTGCCATTCAAATCGACATTTTACAAACATATTTTTTTTGATCCAAATTGATGTATCTCTTTTCACTTCCAACATCAAAGATGATATTGATTGAGACGGACTCATTGAAAAAAATATATGTATGTGATCATCTGTTCCACTGATTGCGTAAACCTTGTTCTTGCGCTTTTCAATGATAGGAACAATATATTGATATAATCTATCCCGCCAGCTTTTTGAAAGCAATGGATCTCTATTTTTTACTGAAAAAACAACATGAATATATAGCTGTGAATAGGTAGACATTGTTAAAATCCTATTAAACGGCCTACCCCTATTAAACGCCCTACCCTTTCAGGGTAGGAGAGGTTAGGTTTTTTATTATTTTCTACTAAACGAGCTACCCTTTCAGGGTAGACTGGTATCGCACTAACCACCGATGTATCAAGATAAATCTTTATTTTATTCATCTCAACCTCCATGAATATGATTTATTAAATCCATTATTTTAAAGGCAGGTTTTTTGTCAAGAATAATTTTTATCTATCTCTCACAGGAATGTATTTATGTTTTTTTGCGTTTCCATCTTTGATATTATTTAACCTTAATTCAAAGAGTTTTTTTACACACTCAAGGTGCTTTCTATCAGGATTAGTAAAAACAATAGATTTCTCACAAGCATAATCATAAGTTTTCCCAAAAACACTTTTAAGTTCTAAAGCACATTTACCACATCCCGGGCAGGTTACTTTATTTTTCCAAACAATTTCTTTGAACTCATCGGATAGTGCAGAACTCTCGTATTCACCGATAAAAGGCACAATATGCCAAGAATCTGCTTTCACATTATGATAATCAGCACATCCATACAATCTTATAAAACACACACTAAATGTTTTATAACTAACTTTCCAAACATTCGTAGCAGACCATTGCGGTTTCATCTTGATGTCATTGAAATAGTTTATCAAATCTAATGCACTATTCAATACATTTCCACTCAGTACTTCGCCGATTTTGTCCTCGATTTTTGGTTTTATGGTTTTTTCAGGCATTTATACTCCTTATTATTTGATATTATTTCTATTTATGAAATCCAAGTCATAACTGTTTCAATAAACTCCCAGATGCCATTCTTTAATCTCCATTTTGTTTCAAACCCATTAGCACCTAAACCACCACGATATTTCATGCCTTCAATAATTATTTCATTATTCTTTTCGGTAACTGCTGTTATTTGCAATAAAACCCCATCGGGGATATACAGAAGTTCATCGTCAAATAAACCTTGTGCCTTTAAACCGTCTAAATTGCTATCCTTAACAGGCTTATGGTTACTTTCAAACCATGTTACAATTAGTTTTTTATCCTCTTCGGTTGCAAACTCTAATGTTGATAAATCAATAACAATAAAATCAATATTTTCGTTCAAAGCAGTATCTTGCTTCAAATAACTATCAAGAGTAACTTGATAAATTTCTGCCCATTTTGTTAAATTGCTTATATAGTTAGTTGGGTTTTCGGTACCATTCTTTTGCCGTGAACACCCAATAAAACCGATTAATAATGAGAAACATAGACCAAATAATAAAAGTTTCTGCATATATTATCCTTTTGTCATTTATTTGTTCTTTTTTTTTCTTCTTTAAGTTCTGCCATTCGTTGAAAACCTTTTTCACCTTCCGTATTGTAGTAATCAATCATTTCTTTTGAAGACATGTTTTTAGTGATTTCGTAATCATAGTCACGAATTTTTCTAATATCTTCTAGTGTAAAATTTGGGCTTATCTCTAATTTTGGATTCATTAGTCCTCCATATCTATTAACATTGTTGGTGGTATAATATCTATGC
>WRLO01000190.1 GCA_009777575.1 Candidatus Cloacimonadota bacterium | reverse complement strand
TAAAATTTTTTTAAACCCCCCTTTTAAAAAAAGTTTTTTTTTTCTTTTTTTTTTAAAAAAATTTAAACCCTCCCCCCCTTTTTCTTTAAAAAACCCCCAATTTCCCCCCCCCCCCCCCCCGATCTGTAGCCAAATCACAAATTATATCCTGCAGTGATTATAGCTCCGTAGCAGAAATCTCCGATTTCACAAAAAAATACAAATATAATCATTTCATAAAGATTATTCATCTAATACTAATAACTGTATCATTCTGTTCTTGTTCAATTAATACTCAATCCCATGATGTTAATTATATAAACACTTGGGAAAGGCTCATTAACCCAGAATGGTATGGAATTTCGGGAACTAATGATTTGAAATATTTTTATGGAATAGGTGAATCTTTAGACAGAACAATGGCAGAAAATCAAGCTCTTGCAAATGCAATGCGAGAGCTGGGTATGTATGTAGAAAATCACACAATTAGTAGTATTAGGTCATTATCAGTTTTGCAAGAAAGCTCTGATATTGAATCATATTACTTTGATGAAATAGTCAGTAGAATAAACATTTCAGCCTCGAACTCCATTAGAAATAGCAGAGTATCAAGAAATGAAACATTTAGAAATAGCGAGGGCATTTATAGGACATATATTCAAGTTGTCTTTGATGATAGGTTATTTCAAGATATGATATATGAGTACGACCCCGAAACCCAAAATCGTAGTGGCGTATTGAATACGCCTAATTATAGGATTTATATGAAAAAAAGTATTTTCGTAATATTATTCTATATTACTTTGCTTTATGCACAAGTATTTGAGCCAGTTTTTCATCCAGAATGGTGGCATAGTTCTCCTACCGAAGAAGACATATTTTTTTATGGCTTTGGAGAATCATCTGACAGAGAGCTGGCAGAAGAGGTAGCAAGAGCCGAAGCTTATGACAGACTAGTAATGTTTATAAATGGATTCATAAATGCTTGGTGGGAAAACCCAGAATCCTTTATTTCAGACCAAAACAGTGTTTCACAGTCAAGAATGAGCGAGCAGTATATAGAAATATTAGGCAGTGCTACTATTCGCGGGAGCCATTTCTCAAGGCGAGAGACTTATCAGCTTGAAAATGGTGTTTATGAGGCTTTCTTTCAGTTGTCTTTAGCCCAAGAGATATTAAATGAAATTATGTCGGAAGCCGTCATTGAGGTCGAAGATCTCAGAAGACAAGAGATTACACAGGATATAAGAAATGCTATAAGAGAAATGATAGACCAAGCGGTGGAAATAGCACTTTTGGACTATGAAGAAGAAGTCTTATCTGTAGTGTCAATCGTCCCAGTCGATGATGTAGAGCCTGAATCAACTCCTCAGATAGAGCCTGTCATCCCTCCAGTGCAGACTCCTGAAGTTCCTATACAACCATCCCCACCACCGAATATACAGCCAATCGTCCCTATAGACCCAAGCTCAACACAATACAAAGCACCACTGGATAGATTGGTAGTATCATCACCTTTTGGTATGAGAATGCACCCAATACGAAAGGTTATGCTCAATCACAACGGTATCGACTTTCGAGCATCTTTAGGAACCCCTGTTTATGCCATATCGGGTGGAGTGGTATTTAATGCCCGAAATGAGTCACAAGGATATGGATTGGTAGTCCGCATTCGGCATGATAATGGAAATGTGTCTCTTTATGCTCATTTATCGAGGATGAATGTGAGAAATGGAGAAAGAGTAAATCAGGGAGATGTTGTGGGACTGGTAGGTTCCACAGGAGCATCGACAGGACCACATCTACATTTTGGTTATCGCATAGATAATGTTTGGGTAGATTTACTGGATAAAATACAATAAAAAAGAGGTAAATATGAAAAAACTAATGATTTTTTTCTTTTGTATGTTTTGTTTCTCGCTTGGATATACACAGACGAGAACGCTAATATCCAATCAAAGCTGGATAGAAAACTTACAAAGAGAATTTGACGAAAGGACTTATTTGACAGATCAGGGTAGCGGCAGTAGCACAACAGAAGCCCGCGATAGAGCTATTCAAAACCTGACTGAAAGGATGATAGCTGATGTAAGGACTATGCGGGTTACTACTCGGAACATCAGCGAAAGAAATGAAACACAATCTGGCAATAGGACAGACATAGTCATAAGAGCTCAGACTCATGAGGGAGAAACAAATATCAATACCAATGTCAAATTGATTGGCATTGAAATCAGAGTTTCATCTATCCAAGATGACGGAATGTATTATGCCTTTGTGTATATGAATAGAAGGCAAAGTGCCGATAGATACAGAGACATGATAAACAACAATGTATCCTCTATCGTCAGCCTCATTGATGATGCTCGTAATAGTATGGGACAATTGCTCGCTATTCAAAGATTTCGAGAAGCTACTGATCTTGCTTACGAGACTGACATGCTCTACACTATTTATGGAGTATTAAACCCAACGGTTTCAATCTCTCGACCTGTGTATGACACCTATTTAAACGCTACCGAAGTCCGAATTGCCTCTGATGAAGTGAGCAGGAACTTTGCTATCCGCGTAAATGTCAGAGGAGATGTGAATAATAGGATAAGATCAGCTATTACAACAGCGATAAACAATATGGGATTTAATGCTATAATTACAGGAAATGCACTGTATTTACTGGAAGCAGAGCTGATACTAGAAGAAGCTGAATCTACCAACCCAAACTTTGTATTTTACAGATATGTTCTGAATTACACACTAAGAGATAATCAAGGACAAATAGTTTTTTCTGATAGCGATACTGGGCGTGAGGGAGCAACAATTGAGGCAAATGCAAGGGAAACAGCTTTAAGACTTGCTGTGAGAACGATAGCTGATTCTGGTTTCAATGAAAAATTTAAGGAATTTTTAGATGAGTAGGGGAGGTATTTATGATCGTAGTCCGAGAAGTCAAATTTAATTAATTATTAATATTCTTTGCACACACCGAAGGTGTGTGGCTCTTAATAGAAAACGACATCAAACATCATCTCCCACCCTGAAGGGGTGGGACTTTGACGAGACCCACCCTTTCAGGGTGGGATAATTTGGTGTTTACCATTGATCTTGTTATATATTTCTGGACAGTATTCATGGGGTTGAAAAAATGTTCACAGCAAATTAACGGAGGAATAAATGTCACACAAGTATACTGCAAAGTTTAAAGAACAGATCCTTGCATTGAAGCG
>WRLO01000189.1 GCA_009777575.1 Candidatus Cloacimonadota bacterium | reverse complement strand
CCGATTTCCAAAATCCCGTAGCAGAAATCTCCGATTTCCAAAATCCCGTAGCAGAAATCTCCGATTTCCAAAACCCCGTAGCAGAAATCTCCGATTTCCAAAACCCCGTAGCAGAAATCTCCGATTTCCAAAACCCCGTAGCAGAAATCTCCGATTTCCAAAACCCCGTAGCAGAAATCTCCAATTTCCAAAACCCCGTAGCAGAAATCTCCAATTTCCAAATCTATGAAAAACACTATCCAAAGCATATACAGGAAGTTGCCTCTGGTTTGCATTTTCTATTACAAAGTCGCACTGTAGTATTACGGATACTCGAACATCTCCTTGCAAATGGGATCTTGAAACCTCTCAGTGAAACCCCAAAAAACTCTGTAAACACTATAATGTTTACCGATAAAGGGGTAAAATGAAAATAAGAGAATTTTATCTCAAAAAATATCTCATAAAAGTGCTTGACAAAAAATGTGCTTTTATTATTTTGGTTTTCATGAAAATGGGACAGAATATTTAGCTTAAAAAATAGAAAGGAGACATAAAAATGTCGTCAAAGATCAAAAAGATTTACATTGAAAACTCTGTAATAGGCGGTTATTTTGATGAAGATCAAAAGATACCTACGAGAAAACTTTTTAAATTGTTCAAAAAAGGTGTTTATGTACCTATCATTTCTGATCATGTGATTGGTGAACTATTAAAAGGTGCTCCTGACTTTGTGATCGCAAACTTAGAAACGATCAATTATATTAAACATTCTGTAACAGATGAAATGATAGAATTGTTTGAGAAATACATGAAACAAAAAATTGTTTCTGAAAAATATAAAGATGATGCTTTACATATAGCTATAGCCACTGTAATTGAAGTTGATGTTTTAGTTAGCTGGAATTTTAGGCACATAGTAAATCTGAATCGCATCCAGCAGTTTAATTCAATAAACTTGAGAGAAGGTTATAAAATACTCGAAATAAGATCACCAGAGGAGATTATTTAAAATGGCAGAACAAATTATAAAAGATTGTGTAAAATTTAAACATGATTTACAAGACAAATTACAGAAAGACAGTGGAACTAAAGACATTAGAGAATATGTAAAATATGTCAGAGAACTAGCACAAAAATCAAGCTTATACAAAAATTCACTGCAAGTAATTAATGATGAGAAGTAATTATTCAATTGCTTACCTCTATTTTTCCAAAAAAGATTAGAAGCAAATTAATGACTAAAAAGAAAAAACAAAGAAAAGAGAATAAAGTAAATCCAAATCAAATTGAAACCATTTCAAGTAATTCTGAATATGTTTATAGGCTTCGACCATTAAACTTTTTAACTGGCGAGATGTTTCAAGAGTTAGAAAAGCAATCGATTTATTTTGCGCCTTTTCACGAACTTAACGATCCAATGGAAGGGAAGTTTGAAATAACTTGGAAAGGAAATTCAATCAATTGGAGCTATCTATTTAATTATTATCTACTTTGCTTGCATTTTTATGTATTAAAAGCTTCATTCAAACCATCTGCTGATTTTTCGACCTTTTTTACGGATTTTTTTCCTCTTTATATCGTTGAAAGTGATCTAAACGAAGAAGAACAGCAGAGCTTTTCAATTTCAAAAAGACGGTTTTTCTCAAACAATCTAATAGTAGATTTGATTAAATATCTAGATATCAGAAACATAATGATAAGCAAGAAATATATATCAGTCATATTTATTTTTATATCAGAAATTGCCTTGGAGAGTGTCTTGTACGGTCAGAATGAATCTGGGATAAATCAACAACCTTTTTTAATCGAAATCACAAAAATGATATTGAACCAAGAAATATTTAAATTATTTATTGAGATGATTGAACAAAATGAAAATATTCCTCAAAATGATTTAAATAAATTATTTGAATCTTTAACACAATCTCTTTATGAATCAGACTTAATTATGCTTTGTAAGTTTAATTTTCATGGTAATAATATCAATTGGTTTCATTTCTGTTCTGTATTTGTAGATGTTTTTGTTAAACAATTACCTTTTACAGTATTCCCAACTTGGTATAGTTCATCATTTTTTTCAAAATTTCCCAATAAAATGACTGTATGGAGTAATTATGCGAATAATCATATGGGAGTATGTTTAATTTTCAAAATTAATAACAACGACAATATCAAAAGTTTATCACTAACTCAAATTAATGAGTCAAAAACAATAAGAACGGAAAGATATACATTCGAAACCATTTTTTACACAAATAAAAAAACACCAAAAATTGATTATTTTGCTTTGTTAAATAAGAGACTCTTTTATGTGTTTAAAAATAATTTAACACCAACAGGAAAAGGAGATATAGATAAGAATATATTTACAAAAGACAAATTAGACGAATTCAATGAGGGTTTTAAATTTATTCAAACTACAAAAACAAAAGATTGGGAATATGAGGGAGAAGTTAGATTAATTACAGATAATTCTTTATATTGGTTAGAAGATACACAAGCTAGAACATTTAAATATAATTTTAATGACTTAAATGGTATTGTATTTGGAATGAATACACCAATAAAAGAAAAAATTAAAATAATAAACATAATCGTAAAAAAATGTAAAGATAACGGTAGAAAAGATTTTAATTTTTATCAAGCGAGTTATAATGAGAATAAAAAAGAAATAGTGTATATAAAACTAAATATTTCAGAAAAACTAATAACAAGTGATGAGTTGTAGCGACATAAAACCATTTTGGTTTTAATACCAAAAATACTTTTCTTCAAAATTTTATATCTCACAGATAAAAAACTACTAATCCTTCCCAAAACTAATCATACCTTTACTAATGACATTTTTATGTAAGAAATATTTTTTACAAAATGTAAAAAAAAACTTGACGAATTTACCCCATTGAAAATAATGGCACTCAAATATTAAAATTATTTTCTATGGAGGTTATAAGAGGCTATGAAAAATGCACTCTTTTTTGATTTTGCTGAGAATGTAGGGAACGCACTTGTTCGTTCCGAAAACACGCATTCTGACGACACTTTGCAAAAAAGGTCTTTTTTACACTATTTTTCTGTTTTAAGCCCGCTATTGCCTCTCTATGCTTTAAATAATAGTATGTTTACCCCCCCCCCCCCCCCCCAACTCCTCGCCCCCAAAAACACAAACACAAAAAAATCAAAACAAGAATAAAAACAAAAAAAATACATTTTATAAACAAAGAAA
>WRLO01000188.1 GCA_009777575.1 Candidatus Cloacimonadota bacterium | reverse complement strand
GCATACGCCCAATAAATCGTTTGCATTAGTTTCGGAATCAGGCGTAAGCAATACGCCCCTACGGAGTCCACTCCGAAAAGTCGTTTTTTTAATTAATTATTGATATTCCTTGCACATCTCGGAGAGATGTGACTCTTTATCAATCCATGTCGGGGTTTCCGCCACCAACCAATAATGAAAATAAGGTGCTCGCTATCGATTATTTTTGTCACAAATCACATCCAATAGAGTTAATTATAAAAAAGCAGAGATAAAGGTTGATTTCTATTGATGGTAGAACCTCGTTCTTTATCATAACCTACTGTCCCTTGAGCACCACCAATTGTTGCCAGCCCATAATTGCTATTTTGGAGTGAAGCACGTGTGCTATATTTCATACATAATTCGGGACAACGCTCTGCCCCAAAACGAAGGAGTAAAATCATGCAAACTATCCATCATATTTGTTGTGGACTTGATGTTCACAAGGATAGTATAGTTGCTTGCATTCTAAAAACAAGTAAACTATCTGAGAAAAGTAGTAGAAAAGAGCAAATTGAAAAAGAGATACGATCATTCGATACTTTCTCTGACAATTTAAAAGAGTTAAGAAACTGGCTTGTAGCCAACGATTGCCATCATGTAGCAATGGAAAGTACAGGTGTTTATTGGATGCCTGTCTATGATGTCTTGGAAGATGCTTATGATGGGGATATAGAAATACTTGTCGTTAATGCAAGACATATGAAGAATGTCCCTGGTAAAAAGACAGATATCAAGGATGCGGAATGGATTGCAGACTTATTACGATGTGGACTTTTGAAAGGTAGTTTTATACCACCGCAAAATATAAGAGAACTACGTGAATTAACTCGATATAGGAAAAATATTGTACAAGACATATGTTCACAAAAAAATCGTATTGAGAAGACACTACAAACGGCAGGTTTCAAGTTATCGACCTTTTTATCAGATATATTTGGAGTAACAGGCCGCAATCTGATCAAAGTTCTTATCAAAAAAGGGTATCTTACTAAGGATGATTTAGAAGATTTAACGCAACATATAACAGTAGAAAAAAGAAACGAAATGAAAAGAGTTCTAACCAATCGATTGTCTATACATCATCGAAAAGTCCTTGAAATTAAACTCAAGTATTTGGATGATCAAATCTCTCATTTAAAGACAGTTGAAGAATCTATTGCCGAATTATCTATCCAGTTTGAAAAAGAAATCAAAGCTCTTGATACTATTCCAGGTGTTGGTGTAACTGCTGCAACAGCTATCGTTGCTGAGATAGGCACTGATATGAGTAAGTTTCCAACAGCGGAGCATCTATGCTCTTGGGCAGGTCTTTCCCCAGGCAACAATGAGAGTGCCGGTAAAAAAAAAAGACCAGAATCACCCACGGTAACCCGTACATAAAAAGTTTACTAGTCGAATGTGCATGGACAATTATCAAAATTAGAGGGATTCACCTTTCGGTTTTTTATTATAGACTCAAACAAAAACATGGGAGCAAAAAAGCTGCTGTAGCTGTTGCGAGAAAGATGTTGGTTATAATCTACCATTTACTAAATAATGGGATTTTATATGATGAACAAAAATATGAAATTCCGAGACAAAAACAAGAATTAAATCAATTTAAACGTTTATCATCCAACGCAAAGAAACTAGGATATAGTTTGGTGCCTATTGAAACAGTTTCTTGAGTGAGATAACCTTGTGTTTACAAAACATGATCTATCAGGAGGTTGAGATAAGCTATATATAGTAATATTGATTAATATGTTATGTAAAAATAGAGGGTTTTCGTGCTATAGAAAACGATTACCTCCACATATCCCACCCCGAAGGGGTGGGACTAAATGATTGTATCACATAGAGTTCCATCCCTTCAGGGTGGATGTAGTTGGTTGCATGTTTTTCTATAAAGAGCCACATACCTTCGGCATGTGTAATGTAAATTTTATTAATATACTTTTCGGAGTGGACTCCTACGGAGTCCACTCCGAAAAGTCGATTTTTAATTAATTATTGATATTCCTTACACATCTCGGAGAGATGTGACTCTTTATAGAAAGCGATTACACCACATCTCCCACCCCGAAGGGGTGGGACTAAATAATTGTATCACATAGAGTTCCACCCCTTCGGGGTGGATGTAGGGGGTTGCATGTTATTCTATAAAGAGCCACACACCTTCGGTGTGCGTAAGGAATGATTTTATGAAAATATACTTTTCGGAGTGGACTCATACGGATTGGGTACAATTTCGATTTTTTTAACTGTCGTCATCTTTGAAAAAGTTTATAAAATATTTTAAAAAAAAGTTGACAAAATAATTAAATATATTTTTAATGTCACAAAATAATTAAATTCTTAAAAAAGGAAGGTAATTATGTACAAAAAAATCTTATTATCTATTCTAATTTTCCATGTGTACTTACTTGGATTATTAGCAGACGATCTGATTCCCGGCGAAATCGTGGTTCAATTAAACAACAATGTTCATGGTAACACTTTAGAGGTTTTTATTAATCAGTACAGTCAATACGACTTTGAAGAAATAGACATCCTCTCAACAAGAAACAATATTCGACTTTTTTCATTTAATTATGAAATAGTTAATCCAAACACTTTTTTAACAATCATAAAAAACAATGCAAATGTTAACCTTGCTTATCTAAATTATATACCCGTTCTTATCCAAATTGAGGAAGTATCAAGTTCACAACCAACCCCTAAATCGATTGATACAGATAACTATGTGCCAAACGATCCGAGATTTAGTAATCAATGGGCACATGAAAATACAGGGCAAGTATATTCAAATGAAGTCAGTATAATTGGTAACGATATAGCCATACGAGAAACTTGGAAATTGATAGGTACAGAACCAAGAAATTCAAGAAATATCGTTATTGCAGTATTCGATAGGAATACCTGGGTAGATCACCCAGATTTAAAACAAAATATTATAGAAGGTGACCCTTTGAATGATATGACACCTAATAAAGACCATTGGTATGAAGATAATGTGAAGGTTTATGATGCACATGGTTCCGTTGTTTCTGGCGTCATAGGAGCTGTAACAAACAACGATCACGAAATTGGATGAAATAATATCGTAAGGGACGCATAAATTGCGTCCCCTACGAAATACACCCAAATGCGTCCAATACGAAATTGGGTGCATTTCGTCAGATAGAAATCTGACATTACTTACTAAAGGAGCAAAAAATGAAAAATATCACAT
>WRLO01000187.1 GCA_009777575.1 Candidatus Cloacimonadota bacterium | reverse complement strand
ATAAAAGTGTTGACAAAAAACAAGAGTTAAATATTTTTGTCCGATAAGTGTTTTTTTATTTATTTTGAGTATAATCAAACGAGGAGGTATTTATGCCAAAGAGCGTTAAAAAGCTAATTTTAATTATCGTTTCTATTATGATAGCTTTATTAAGTTTAAGTTGCACTAGTGATAAAATTACCGAGCATGAACCTCAAGACTGGACATCTGGCGAGCTTTATGCAAAGCTAAATAAAGATATCAAAGACGAGGCTCTTGAAGAATTTTTACTGTCTTATTCTGAATATAAATTAAAAATCATATTCCATGACAGATTGGGAAACCGTTTTCGTTTTTCTTTTGATTCAAGAAAAGATTAACGAAAATATTATGGAGATATGAGATGGGATTAATGTGATAATTTCGATGTGTTACACGAAGAGCGGCCCATTTACCCCGCCACCACCTGATAATAAAGATGAGTATTGGAATCATTTTCTTTTTAAGGATAACACTTTTGTAAATTTTATCACCAACGCCACTGTTGGAGATGATTTGTGAGAACATGTTTAATATTATTCATAATGTTTATTTTGAATGCTAGATTGTTTGGAATTGATATATATTTTGATGCAGGTATAGGAAGCGGATTTGTAAACACTAGCTCAATAATTTATGAACCGACTGATTATAATAGAGCTGAGAGCCTATTTGATGGAATAGATTATAGTACTAGAATAGGGTATTATTATAAAAACAACCTCGTTTTTGTAGCTGATTTACAAAGAATTTATAGCTCAGACATTGAATTTTCCTTCAAAGATGAAGACTCATGGGGTGAGAAAAGAATCTTTCATTATAATGAAATAATCAATTCAACATACATAGGTATGGGACTTATATATTATATATCATCGCGTTTTCAAACGGGTTTAACTGCTGGGTACTCATATATGCAAATCGATATATCATTGAGTAGTGAACCTTATTTTTCAAACACTTCTACATATAGAAAAAATATTCAAGAAAACAACCATGGAATTGGATTTGATTTATCTGCAGCATATGATATACCATTAAAATATTTTGGGATTTTGCTAGGAGCTAGGTTTTATTATTCAACCGATTCAGATTTTATAAATTCAAAATATTCATTTGATACAAGATCAATAGGTCTGTTCATAAAAATTAGGAAATAAATAACAATAGATAATAACTGGAGGTTAATATGAATAAATTAATAATCACTTCTTTTTTTCTGATAATGTGTATTTTTAGCGTATTATTATCAACGCCTATACACGCCCTAATGTCAGATGTTTGGATTTTAGACAGTGGAAACCCAAATAATAATCAGAATGATTGGACATCTCTATGGTGGTTGTTTTCTAATATCAACCACCAAATACCGATTCCCTCGCCATTCTATGCTTTTGAAATGGGGATAGATTCTGAAGGTTTTGTAAAAGATATTGCTTCGGATTTTTCGGGTTGGCATTTACTTACTGCCTATTTAGGAAATAGTATCGAAGCCATTGATGAATTATCAGGAGATCATGCCTTTCCTATGGTTGTTCTCTACAATCAAGATAAAGCTATAATAAGATTTGTTTTTATATACCTTTTATATTTATCAAATCCTAATAACCTACCAGATTATTTAGTAGAACTTTATGAAAATTACTTTCCTAACGACTTTTCTCACATGATTAGAATAAATATATTCCCTTTTACAGACACTTATGTTAATATAGCAGAACCCATTGATGTAATTCTTGTTATTAATGCAAATAGTAATACAGGCTTACTATCTTCTTTTGGTCAGAATCAAGATAGTATATTTGCATTAGATCAAGTAAATAATAATATTTTGGAATCTAATACGTTTTCAAAAAAAATAAATGGGAAAAGTATGTTTTATTACGCTGATTTCAAAGTTGCATATGATGATGTAACTCAGCATCACAATAACACATTAAGTTTTTCAAAGCATGTTACACTTAATGCGTTTAATCGTTTTAGACCTAAAGGTACTACTTGGAATTCTGAATGGACACTACCAGTTAGGCCACGGCATACAATAGTACAACCTGGTGCAATACCAATTCCTAGTGAAAATATTATACTACCAATGTATAATCTACCTTTAGGTGTTGTCCAGATGAGAAACTCTCCTATTCTTGAAAAACGAAGAGTTCTAGCATACCCAGCTTATGATAGTTTTAGACTAAGCACTTTGCCGAGTGAATTTGTTGTAAACTCTTATTCTGAAATGATTTCTGAACCACAGAATGTACAGATAGCATATGATTTTACACTTCGTATACTGGATTCAGATTTACCTTTTTTTAATTTGTACTTGAGAGATTATTTAGATTTTGTAACAAAATATAAAACCACTCCAGAACCGAACAATAGATCGCTTCATCACTTCTATACACACTTCCTTGATTATGAAGATGCTCAAAATATATCGTTAAGATTTCCTTATGCTTATTTAGTAGATATTAACGTAAAAGTGAAAGCTATGTTTGATAAAGAAGATCCATCAAAAGAATGTTTTGTTTATATTGAGGATTATAGATCTATTATCAGCGATTTAGGAAATGGAGATTATTTTCCACTTCTACCTGTACAAAGAATCCAAACTTTTTTTGAAGATACTGTATTTACCAATCAAACGTTTACTATCAGCACACATGTAATTGTTGATTTCAATGCTGAAGTTACTCTTGATTCTTGTGTATTAAACCCGAATAATGGTTCGGACAACATATTTTATGGATTTACAATAAACTCAGGAAAACTAATAGTGAATGGTGGTATATTCAATCTTGGATCAGCAAAACTTTTTGCCGATGGTGCTCATTCTGAAATTCATCTAAATGGGATTCAAAACACGGTTTATATGAAAAATATTCATATTTCTAATGGTGCCAAACTGTTTATAAATGGCACCAATGTAGATATGACAGATGGTTCTATTACTATTTCAGGCAACAATAGTAGTTTATATGTAGTAAACTCGAGCAGTGTGACACTTTCTGGTATAAACAGTGCATTGACACTCTCAGGCCTTTCCGCTATCACTATATCCACCAATTCCCATCTCAATCTCCTCAACAACAGCACATTAATCATGAACGATTCCTCAAATATGACATTAAACAATGGACAATTGAGTTTTCATGATTCTATGCTAAATATGCGACATGACTATGAATATTTTGATTTCACGGGACGAATCGGTATATTGATGAATAACAACAGTACATTGACAGCAAACAACAGCAATCTTTATGTTTCAAATCGCTCTGATATCATATCAACAAATTCTGAAATAAATATCCTCAACAATAGCTCG
>WRLO01000186.1 GCA_009777575.1 Candidatus Cloacimonadota bacterium | reverse complement strand
ATTGTCTTCTTTATGTTTTCAATTTCATCCCGAAGGGATCGATAGCTATGTAGAAAACGATTGACCCCACACACCCAGCATGCCGAAGGTATGCAACAAAAAATATACACATTCTATATTTCTGGTCGAGACCTACGGCATAGAGATAGTGGGAAGGTTTTGAAGTTTCTACTGATTGCTTCGTTCCTCGCAACTAAAGGCTATCGATCCCTTCGGGATGGAGCAGAATCTCAATATAATGGACTGCATTGCTGAATTGATGATTTTACATATCAGTTCGTAAGCATCAAAAATTTGTCCTTCAAAAAAAATAATTCATACAATCCATTATTTTAAAGTCAGTTTTTTTGTCAATCATTTTCTTTTGATAAACCGATTTCAAATAAATAGTTACAATAAATTCTTTATGAATATCACTAATTGATTATCTTTTCATAGAAATAGTGCACCCCCACAAGAAAAATCCCCTTTTCCAACCCGACATAGCAAGTTGTGAAGGGGGAAAACTGTCATGGTATGGTCATGCATTATTTCAAAAATCAATCAATGAAACCCACCTGTTCATTAGCATAACTCAGCAAAACTTTTTAATTTTTAAGCACTTCATAACCCATCAAAACTGATGTTTGATAGTTACAAAAACTATCTTGATGCCGATGCTACCTATATGCAAAACAGATATGTCTTTGAAGGCTTGCTGTTTGCAAACTTTATAGCCATGATAGCATATTACAAGCTATATGCACGAATAAAACAAGCAGAACTCTTGTCAAAATTCTCGCCAAAGGACATTATCGAAATGTCAAAAGCAATATGCAAAATGAGAATTAGAGGAAAATGGCGTAAATCTGAAATGACACTGAAAACAATAAAATTATTCCAAAAAATTAAGATAGACTACCTAAAATGAGCGGAGTTAGGGATTAATCTATCAATTTCATTTTTTCATTGACAAAAAAGATGAACTGTAAAAAATGGAACTCAAAATAACAAATTTATGTAAACAATAAAAGGACATTATGGATAAAATAAAATCAGATAAAATCATAACCAAACATATAAAAAAGATTTATGGATTTTCACTTTCAAAGACGAAGAACATTTATCTTGCAGAAGAGCTTGCATCGAGGATTACTTTTGAAGCATATAAATCTCTTTTGAATTCAGATGAAGTTGAAAATATAGACGGTTATATATATCGAATTTCGCAAAATGTGTATAATCGTTTTATGTCTGAGGAAATTGCAGAAAAGGTGCTTTCAGAAAAAACGATAGAGCCTTCGGTAGAGCAATACGATGACAAAGAGGATGAATATCTGAAGCTGAGGAATGCGATAGCCTATCTCAGTAAAACCCAAAGAGAAGTAGTGGTAATGCACTATTATGATAAGAAAAAAATAAAAGATATTGCTAAAAAACTTTGTATATCTTTGGAAAATGTTAAATGGCACCTATTTGAAGCAAGGAATAAATTAAAGGATGGATATAGTGAGCAAGGCAATTTATATAAGTCTGATTATATAAAACTGATAAATATCGCAAATTATGGTTCACCTGGTCCCTTGCATATAGAAGTTCCCTTTTTCTTTACTTCCACTCTCTCGCAAAATATTGTCTATTCAGCTTATGAGAAAGCAAAAACCGCTATGGAGATAGCAAAAGAGCTTGGTGTGCCAGCTGTTTTTGTAGAGAATGAGGTCGAGCATCTTATTGAGAGTAATTTTATGACAATGTCTGTAGGAAATAAATTGAGGACAAATGTTTTCATAGATAAACCTTGCACTGAAAAAGCGAAAAAGATAGATGCTATTGTAGCTAAATATGCTTATAAAATCTATGAAGACTATATCCCGGAGCTTTTGAAGGCGATAAAACATTATGATCGGGAACTTATTTACACTCCAAATAGTGATGTTAATTTCCTTTTATGGGCGATGGTATGTTATGCTTGCTACAAAAAGTTGGCTTTTAAAGATAAAACAACTGAAATCATCAAACATATTCAAAAACGAAGATATTATGGAGAAAACATAGCTCTTGCCACACTAGAAGAGCCAAATAAACATACCTCAAATGAAAAAGAGATGTTTATCGATGAGAATTTTTGGGGTAGCCCTCCAGATTTCTACCCGTATGAAACATGGCAATTTACCTCAAAATTGGATGATAGAAGCGACAGAAGCACAGATTGGATGTATAACCAATTTGAAAGCCTTTATGACTTTTTGGCAGGTAGAATCACAAAGGATATCGAACACATTTACACATATAAAAATCTTTTTGATAAAGGATTTATCATCTCAAAAGAAAATAGTGAGGTCGCAAATGTCGTAATCACAAAGCTTTCCGAAGAGGAATTTAGCAAAATCCTACCATCTGTCTCAGCACATTTAAAAGAATTAAGTGGGCAGATAGACGAGGAACAATTCAATATCCTGAAAAAATATGTCCCTAAAAATATGCATGATATATGTAGAGCTATAAATATAAATAGGTTAGCCGCAGGTGATATCAGGGTAAGCCTTATCGAATTACTTTTGAAAAATAACATTCTCAAACCCTTGAAAAAGAACCAAAGAATGTCTGTAAACACTATAATGTTCAATGGAATATTGCCTGCTACATAGCGATCGATCCCTTCGGGGTGATGCGGTTTTTCAATCATAAATTTAAAGGAGACCAATAAATGACAGAAAAAGGAATTTATTCAATAAAACCAATAAAACTTACTGATATAGAATATCTTGGGAATCTTGGCACTGATGCTATCCAAACAGACTATATCCTTTCAAAGCTGATAACCCAAAACATCCTTTATTCAGCTTATCATAAACCTTTGACCATCTCTGAAATTGCTGAGAAACTAAGCATTGAGCCTTTTATCGCTGAAGAAGAAGTTAATTTTCTGGCAAAGAATGGCTTTATGGAAAAAATTGCCGCAGAGAAATATCAAACAAATATGTATATTGCAGACATCCCAGATGAAACCTCTGAAATCATGCATGCCCTGTATGTCAAATTTGCAGAAAATATCTGCAAAAACTACATCCCGCTTGTTTTTGAACAGCTGAAAGATTATGATCCCAAAAGATTTTACACCCCAAACAACGACTTCAATTTCTTGATGTGGGCGATGTCAATGTTCGCTTGTAATAAAAAAATCGAAAATTTAGAAGCCGAAAGCAAATTAAATCAGCATTTTGTAATCCGAGCAGATGGAACAGAAAATATTGCTTACACAGCTTTAGTAAAAGACTTCAACAATTCCTTTAACAAAGAAATTTATAAAAGCTACTTGGCAGTAGAGCATGAGTTTACGGCAGAGGACTTGTACCCAATAAAGACTTGGCAATTTAACACATATTATGACAATAGG
>WRLO01000185.1 GCA_009777575.1 Candidatus Cloacimonadota bacterium | reverse complement strand
TACAACGAATAAACAAGTTATTATAGTGCTTATGCGTAGGTTTACCTTCTGCCCATTTTTCATCTATGACATAATGATATCGGATATACCCTAATAACTTTTCCCATGCAGAACTTGCTGTGCTCAGCATTTTTTTCACATCCTCATAAGGTTTAGTTGGTCTTTCCAAAGATTCATCTCCTTATATTAAATATTCCTATAAAGTTTTATTTGATAAAACAAACCAAACATTGCGAGTAGTACAAATATCCCTATTTTTGTAATCATTTCAGCAAGCGATAATTCAACTCCAGCGATGTGATGAAAGATGGTCTGAAATATAACAGTTATACCTATCAAGACAAGGTTGGTGAGGATAATGCTCAACAGTATAATCCCTAGTTTATCTTTTTTATTTAGTTTATACAGACAAATAAAAATCACTGGCGAAATGATTGCCATATCCAATACATAAGTGATTTGTGTTGTGTATATTTCTATCAATTCAAGAGGTCTTTGATTTACCCAAGACACGATGATGTCTGGTAACCATGCCACAAACAGAGACAAACCACATAAAAACAGAAATACTTTCATACCTTTAGTGTTGATATTTCCTTTTGTCGATAAACGAAAGTCTTTTACTAATGAAAATCCAAGTAAAAAAGCAAAGAAACAACAGGCAAATAAAGCACTGTAAACAAGATGCAAGACATTATATTTTACCCCAAAAGCGATACTGGTCGCATAGTATAAAACAAATGAGATGACTGATGTCAGGAATAATCTTATCTTTAATGTGTTGTGCTTTCTATCTTTTACAAAGGCATATATCAAGAGAGGAATCACAAAGAATAAGACTGTAAAATCCGTCCCTCGAAATATCGGAGCCATAAAAAAGGAGTCATTTTTATATATACCGTCTCCATAAATTCTGACAGTGTCTCCATATTGATTTGCAAAATCATAAGACTCGCCACCTGTTTTGTAAAATAAACCTAAACCACTTGCCACTACAGCAAGAATGATTATAATTATAGATAAAATGTGAAATGATTTGTTCATTGTTTCATGTCCTTTTCTATTTTAATCATATTTCAAATAAAACAGCCCTGCTGAAGTTAACTTTGACTTCATGAACAATTCTAAATCCATTATCTTGAAAAAGTTGAACAGATTTATCAAACATTTTTTTGCTAACATGGATATAAGGTTCAGTAAACAAAACCTTGCACTTTGTTTTGCATACATTTTTCAGTTCTTTAAGAAAGTTATCTTTATCACTGACTTCATGAAACATCCAGAACATATTAATAAAGTCGAATTGTTTTTGAATACAAAACTTTTCTCCATCGTAGAGATGTGGCATAATGTTTGTGTGTCCTTGATTTTCTGATATTTCTTTTAATACCTCAAGCATTTTACTTTGAATGTCCAAAGCAAATACAACGCCCTCTGGCAGAACTAAAGATGCAAGTGGTCGTGTAAAATAACCAAAACCAGGACCTGCATCCAGTATTCTAAAACCGGGTTTTACATAAGGACTCATGATCTTATAAGGATTCTGATACCAAGTACGAGTGATATTGTCAAACACCCTGCAAAACCACCATGGGCAAGTATGAGTTACTTGTTCTTTCATCAATTTTCCTTTATTTTATCTCAAAATCTTCCGATTTGAAATTACTGTAATATCTTCCTTTTTCCGCAGTGAATTTCAAAACAATAAAATCTCCGCCATCCACACCACCTGAGTAGTAAACGCTCATATCATCTTTCCACAATTCTTTTTTGGTTTCGAGGTCATCAATCACTTCCATTCTGCCCTTGAGCATCACGCCTCTGAAAAATCTTTTGTCGCAGAAGTAGGCACAAGCCTTTGGGTTGTCTCTAAATTGTTGTACTTTCTGTGATGGACTATTTGTGTGCCAGTAAATCGTTTTTATTCCTTCCCTTTTTGCAGGTTGAAGCATTGCTTTGGTGTTTGGGAATCCTTCTTCATCCACTGAGCTGATAAAACACACACTTTGTTTGTCTATCAAGTTTCCAATGGTTTCTACTGGGTTACGCATCATATTTCTTTACCTCTTACATCCTTTATAATTTTATACTCATCTCATATTGATTCACCAGCACTTTGAAACCGAAGATTAACAAATTCTCGATAAGTTGTGTTTCTGTGATAGGTATATTTGAGATTCTCAGTTTCTCAAACTGCCCTGATAAATATTTAAACACAGCAAATAGAGAATCGTTACTTTCTTTACTAATCCACAAAATTTGGGGAATCACGCCTTGCTTATTAAATATAACTGCCGATTTCTCTTTATCTGCACCTGCAAAAGCAATTTGGTAATTATCAATATTTCTGTTTAGAGCTGATATTCGATTGGCAAAAGATGGCTCATAAATGGCTAACTCAGTTTTCATACTTGAGGTAAGCAAGTATTCTGAAAGTGACATTACACTGACTTCTTTTTTCTCTGACGGATCGGTTGTTTCATATTTCAACGGCGAGTTACTGTTATTACTTTCCAAAAATGTAAACTCTCTGTCCACCCTACCGCCCTTTTTCTTGTAAATTGAGTATGCTTTTTCGTTTGTTGTAATCACTTCAAGGTAGTAATGCTTTATATAACTTTCTGTTAGGCTATTTTTAGTAAACTCAAACAACTGAGAAAAAAGTTTCTTTCCTCGATGCTCTGGAACAATACCAGTCATAGCGTCATAAGCCACTTTTTCTCCTCTAAATGTATCTACAGAATTTATCAACAAACCTACCAAAGTGTCTTGATAAAAAGCCCCATAAGAGTGAGTTCTATCAACACCCGTTACTTTGAAATAAACTTCTATATCCTCTGAATTCATCTTCATTGGCACAATATAATCAGAAAAAGCAGAGTTCCAAGTAGTTGCTAAATCATCGAAACTGACATTTTCGATATTGTTAAATTTATACACAGTATTCCTTTTATATCAAACTATTTAGCGGTCTTTAACAAAAAAAAGACAAGATTATTTCGAATTTATAAGAGTTCCCCATTATTCATCCTTTACTTTTTTTTATTTTCTTTATCGGAATCTTGGCAACTTTTTCTACCTCTCTAATGATTTCAGCAAGTGTTTCTTTGTCATCTACATCCAGAATATAATGTTCTTTTGCACCATTATAAGGGAACCCTACTTCGTTTTCTACACAAAGTGCCTTTATGCAATCCCATTTTTTCAAGTAGGCAATATTGTCACATATCAAGATAATAGGCTTCTGATTTACATAAACCATGTATTCACCAAACATTTTCTTCTGTGAGACTATCCCAATGTCGTTTATTTGTTCCATCACAAAGTTTACAAAGTCAATGTTGCTTGCCATTTTTAACAGCCCTCTTGTGAAAAGACTAAAACATAACCATTGAT
>WRLO01000184.1 GCA_009777575.1 Candidatus Cloacimonadota bacterium | reverse complement strand
GCATCTAGTTCTAATGGATTTTTTCTTAGTTTTGGTAATTCGAGTACATGTATTTCTAGCGAATCACAGAATATTTGTTCTTCTATCAAATCTCTGATTTTAAATATTCCGTGAAATTTTAAGGGGTCTTGCCATGTAAAAAGATTGAAATCGGCTATCAAAATATTGATTTGTTTTGGTAATTCGTCATAGTCTTGCCCTTTTTTTAGCTCCCCTGAAAATGACTTTGCCCAATAATATAGAACCCTTTTATCTATATTGCTTGAATATGCTTGCTGCATTTCGATATTCATTTTTTCATGGTGTTTACTTCTTTTTACCTGGATGTCCAAAACAGAGCTTTTATCTGATATAAAATCACCGCTCATATCTGTTTTAAGTAATGTTAGTTCATCGGCTTCTATGGTCAGATTTAGTATCACAGATAAAAACCTCGCTAAAATATCTTTGCTTTCTTCGTGACCAAATATCCGTTTGAAAGCATAGTCGTTTTTTCTATTAATTTTATATTGCATTATACCTCATTTACAGCTTTTAATTTTTTGGTTCTACGCTCTATAATTCCTCACAATACACCAAATCCCATCCATGATAGACCACGATGATTTTTTTCAGAACAACATCCCCAAAGGGAGCGATATTAAATTCTTTTTTGGAGTGATGATCATCGGAGTATTTTGTGAGCTTCTCTGTGGCATCTTTGATTTTTATTTTTATTTCTTGAGAAAGTTTTTCACCCTCAAAATCTTTTTTGATGTATTTTAGCTCGATGAGATAAGCATACTTCATGTCTGGATATTTTTGGTAAAAGGGAAACAACACTATATCTGCGAAGCCTTTATTCATCTCTTTTTCTGAGTAGCTAGTATAAAAATCGTTGATGTTCAGATAAATAAGTTGAAATGTCTTTACTACAGCCTCACCGTCTATAAAATCTCGGACACTGGTCTGGATATTGAGGAGTTTTTGGATATAATCGAAGGCAGGTTTGAAATCTCCTTTATAAGCCATATATTGCATCAAAACTATAAGCTCTCTAGCCCAGTGCATGTTTCCATAAGGCTTTCGCAAAATCGCTTTGATATAGTCATAAACGAGATGTTTTATAGTTTCATTGGGTATTTGTAAAATTGGTTCTCCTGCAAAGGTTTTTCCAGAATATGTCAATAAGCCAAGAAAATATAAAAAGGATATATAGTTTTTGGGGTCTTTCAATAAACTAAAAGGAAAACTTTTATTTATACTCGCAGAAATCATACCAGTATTGATAATTTCCGTCAAAATATCAAAATTACCGTTCAAATCATCTCCATGAAAGACAAGGCTTTGGAGTTTTGTGTAGTCCATGCGTAGATTTTCGTCTATGAGGTCTCGTAAAAATATGTTTTTATTGATAGTATGTAGCATAAAGTAAAGGACACCATCTGTATTATAGACTGATTCTTGACAACCTTCTGAAAATAAATAATTATCATACCATTTTCTTAAAAGGTGCATTGCCTCATCTTTATTTAAAGGGTATTGACCAGCTGTAATATAATAATCAAAAATATCATTGACATCTTTTTCTGTAAAACCAAGGAGGGTATTATATTCTGGCATCAAAGAGATATTGGTCCCGATATTAAACCCACTGGACACATCGTCAAGAGTGATAGGTGAAACACCGGTCATAAAGAGTCTGGCAAGACCTGATCTGACACCTCCTGTAAGCCCTTTTAAGACCCTGAAAAAACTTTTGAAGAAGCCAGTATCTCGTGTAATTTGTTGATATAGAATATTTCCTTTATCAGATAAGAGAGTATTGGTAAAATTGTCATATTCGTCTATAAATACATAAAATTTGTAGATGGTATCCCTTAGACCTATTGCAATATTGTTTAGCTTTTCTCCTGAAGAGGAAATCTGATTGACTTTGAGGATAGTTTGCTCAGGTATAAACTCTTTATACTTTGTTAAAAAAGCATCAATCTCTGCATTACAATAGCTTTCAAATCTCTCTTGTATGTTCTCTGTTTCTTGAATAACCATTGAAAAATCGAGATATAATATGAGATATTTTCCTATTTCTTCTGTTGGATGCTCATGAATCCAAGTCTCTTTAAAAAAGGTGTCAAAATTGTTTTTGTTGGCTATGTCATAATACAGAGCAAGCATAGTCAAAAACATCGACTTCCCAAAGCGACGAGGACGGATGAGAAAATTGAAAGGAGTTTTCTCAATTTCGGGGATAAACATCGTCTTGTCTACATAATATGCATTTCTACCTGAAATATCGGCAAAACTCGAAATACCATATTGAATAGTTTTTATTTTTTCCATTGTTACCTCTTTACAAATTACAAATTACAATTTATAAATTACAAATAATAAATATGAAAACAAGTTTTTTATATTTAGGTTTTATGTCAAGTTTTTTCAAAGTTTTATTATTTTGTAGAGAATTTGTTACGAGTTTTTCAAAAGAATAGTTCATCTGATTTCAGGTTTTCTTTGTCATTCTGAGCGTAGCGAAGAATCTCCCTGTCATTCTGAACGAAGTGGAGAACCTCGGAAGTTCTTAAAAAATCAATATGATGAGATTCCTCGCTGCGTTCAGAATGACAAATATTCACGGAATTGGATTTTTCAGAGAAGGATCATATATGACCGCTGTCTGAGAACCCATATTTGTAGTGGCGTATTGCTTACGCCTTAAGTGGAAAATGGAGAATCGTAGTGGCGTATTGCTTACGCCTTATTTTCGATGCGAATACAAGCGTTTTAGAAGGCGTAAGCAATACGCCACTACAAATATGATCTCATAAAAATAAATAAAAACGACAAAATAGGGGTTCTCGGACTGCGGTCATATATGAGATATTGAAAAAAAAATTTCATAGTAGATTTCTTTATATAAAAGGATTTGAGACGATTTTTAAAATAAATTATGTAAAAATTATTCATGGATTTGAAAATAGTTCTTGACTTTTTTAGCTTGTTTAAAAAAATGTCGCTGAACTGAATATAAAATTTGTTTTTGGAGTGGAAATTAAATTGAATCTGATGGATGTGGAACAGAATATGGTTTTGGAAACACCTGCGAGAAGGGGCAAAATAGCCAAATTGAGAGACTTTATCAAAAAAGGTCTTTTTTTGGTATTAAATTTTTGTTTTCGTCGATTCTTTGCTATTCTATGCCTATACCAAGAGCAAATTTTACCCCCCCCCACCCGAAAACCAGCATGATATAAGGCTTTGCGGCAATTTTACATCTGTAGGGAACGCATTTATCCGTTCCGAAATCGTAGATTCAATCGTCCCGATTGACATTACGGAACGGATAAATGCCTTCCCTACAAATCAAGGTGCAGGCAAGCCTGAATCTCCTCCCGAAGCAATCTCGAAAACCATACCACCCATAAGAAAACAAGATTGCTTCGTAAG
>WRLO01000183.1 GCA_009777575.1 Candidatus Cloacimonadota bacterium | reverse complement strand
CGATCGATGTGGAAACTTCATAACCGTAGGGGACGCATGAATGTGTCCCGCTTAACATAAGGAATTTCAATATATTACGGAACACATTCATGCGTTCCCTACGGATGGCTCAATTTGAAGTTTCAGACAAGCGATCGACACCTTCGGTGTGAGAAAATATTTATGTATGAGGTTATTTCTTCAGATGTAAAGATTAGGCATTAGCATTTTTCGCCTTTTTCTTCATTTTTGCCAGCTCGGCTTTGTGATGCTTCTGATAATCTCTTGATCTCTTTATAGTTTTAAAATCAGGTTCAAAGACTATCTCATTTTTTTGCCCCAAATCAGGGCGAGGTACGTAATGTCCATTATGGTAGATGATTCTAGGTATGCCATCAGGGAAAGCGATACAGTTAGGGTAGTCATCCATTTCACCGTATTCTGTTTCATAAGTGTATTCGATATGTTTACAATGGTAACAGCTTTTTTCAGTATGATAATTATCGGGTGGAACTAACATTTTATTCTCCAATAAATTCTTTCATTTTAGTATAGACCTCTTGTGACATCGATTTTACTTTACTAAATGGGTTAGGCATCTTCTGTATGTTCTCCTTTAGACTCAAATACCACATCGTTTGTCTGTCCTAAATCGGGGCGGGGAGTGAAATGACCATTGTCATACACCTCAAAAGGTATTTCATCAGGGAAGGCAACGCAATATAAAATATCCCAGCTAGTAATTATATTATCTTTAATGTTTTCTCTTGATTTACGATGTTTGCATTTCCAACAACATTTTTCGTAATCAACATTTTGTGGCATACCATGACACATATTCGTACTCCTTATGGGGTTTTATTTATTTCATCTTGTATTATTTTGAAAACTTTTTTGGAAACTAGTTTTGGATTTTTGCTTTCCATCACGTCCAAAAAAGCCTCTGCAATAAATTCTGATATCTATTGTTCTTCAATTGCGTATCCACTAATTGCAGTAGGATCATTTTTATACTTCAAAATGATTTTTTCAATTTTTTTATTTATGCTTAAAGATAGTGTTGCAATCTTTAGAGCATTAGATTTATTTTCTAAAACTTTGTCAAGAGAATTTTTTGGGGTACATCCGAAGCCTGAAACCAGCGCGCTTTTTTTCTTTTCAAGTCCTGATTTTTTGATACAATCGAAGCCGTTTTCAACATTTCTGTTGTTTAGTTCTGAGCTGGGAAGTGAAATAACCGTAGACCTACAATTATAATGATTTGGTGGGAAGTAGATGTCCCAAAATTCTGTATCATTTTTTGCGAATATTTTGTTGTTCAGGTATTCGCAGAGCTCTGTTTCTCTACCGTAAAGCTGGGCAGATGCTGAGACGAGACGTGTAGAAGCCGAAGAACATTTTAGAAACGTCGGTGAGTATTTTATATACCCAATTATATTTTCAAATCGTTTAGGTTCAATACCTACGGCATGGAAATCAAGGTGGGGGTGTCGTTTTCTACATAGCCACCGCACCCCTTTGGGACGAACCATCGATGTGGAACGCAACCGAACTAGGAACGAATAAATGCGTTCCCTACAGGATTTGGGTGCTAGGATGTACTATCATGATCAATAGCACTAACCGTCATAATACGAAAACAAAACGACAGAAATCACTAATATATCATTGTATATCAATACATTATGCAATCATATATTTATCTCCATTGGGACAAGTGTAAGTCCATATTTCTTTACTTCTGATGCAATTTTTTTGATACGCAATAATTCTTGTTTTTGACGAGTTATTTCAAATTTTTCTTCATTATAATCGTCACCATTTTTCAATATATTATACACAATTGTCAGTATTTTTCTAGAAAGAGCAATAACAGCTTTTTTTGCACCACGTTTCTGTTTTATTCTCCAATAGAATTTTGAAAGGTAAGTATTTCGCATACTGACAACAGACCAAGCACATTCGCAGATTAATCCTTTGATGTAGGGATTCCCGTGCAAAATTCTTGAGTTTTTTTTTTATCAGCGCTGATATTAGCACCAGGTGTAACTCCTGCCCAAGAACAAAAGTGTTCTGATGATAGAAATTTACTCATATCGGTTCCAGTCTCTGCAATAATTGCTGTAGCTGCTGTAATACCAATACCAGGTATAGTATCAACCCTTCGTATCGCTTCTTCAAACAGGACAGATAATTTAGCGATAGACTCTTCAATGGAAGTTAAATGAGATTGTTGAGCATTTAAATGGTCGATTTGCATACTGAGGAAATTGCGTTGTACTTCATCTAGCTTACCATTGATAGCTTTGGCGATGCTTGCTCGTTTATCAGTATCAATATATTTCGCCTCTGTTTCAACATCACTTGCAGTGAGATGCCCTTTCTTTATAAGAACATTGATAAGATTTCGTCCTGAAACACCAAACACATCACTCAGAAATGTAGATAGCTTGAAACCTGCCATTTGAAGAGTTTTTTCGATACGATTTTTTTGTGTGCTGATATCATTCACGATAGTCTTGCGATAACGGGTTTGTTGACGTAGCTTTCTGACGTCATGATGTGGAATAAAGCTACCTCTAACAAGACCATGACGCAATAAGTCAGCAAGCCATTCAGCATCTTTGATATCCGTTTTTTTGCCACGCACATTTTTCATATGCCTAGCATTTACTACTAAAATTTCAATATTACCGTCAAAAGAGTTTTCCAATGTGTCATATACAGGATGCCAGTAAACACCTGTACTTTCCATCGCTACATGCTGGCAATTTTCAGATTCGAGCCAACTTTTTAATTTTTTTAAGCCACTTGGAAAGGTGTCAAAAACACGTATTTCCTTATCAACTTCATTTTTTTGTGTGTTCTCTGAGATGTTTACAGTTTTGAGGATACAAGCAACAATGCTATCCTTATGAACATCCAAACCACAACAGTTATCTAAAATAACTCGCATAAATTAAAGACTCCTTTAGAATATTATGGAGTTCAGTCCAGAGTTTACGTGAATCATAATACACGTGCTATTCCTAATTAAAGGGCTACAATTGGTGGTGCTCTATGGACCGATGGTTACGATTGCGAACGAGGTAAGTCCATCAATGACGAATCAACCTATAACTCCATATAAAATAACTCGAATAACAAATTATCGATACAGTAAAAATTGTGAAAACTTGCACATTGTTTTCATGCATGGTGGTGAAGCTGTTTCATGGTCGATTGCGAGCCTGTAAACTTGTCTATGAAGCACAATCCTATGCCGCGAAGCAATCCATAATTTCTAACCCAATAATCGTTTTTCTGCACCCAACGTAGAAATAAATCGATATTTAGGATACAAAATATGGATTGCTTCGCGGCATAGGGTAGTACATTATAGACAAGTTTACAGGCTCGCAATCGACCATGAAACAGCTTCACCACCATGCATGAAAATGAATGTTGCAATGTTGTATCATGATGTATATGATGTAGATAGCAAACCATTTTGT
>WRLO01000182.1 GCA_009777575.1 Candidatus Cloacimonadota bacterium | reverse complement strand
CATCTGTTGGTTCCACAAAGCCAATCTTTGGGCTATAGTCAGTTCGTGGTCAATTTCATGAGTCTGATTCATATCAGCAGCTTTGATTTTTTCTGCCAATACCAGCTCAAACTCTATTCCATTATACATCGTGTAAATCAATTTTGCTTTCTCTGGGTCATAACGAATCTCATCAGTCGAATGGTTTCTGATATAGGTTTTAGCTTCTTCTGATGAAGCTATAGGCTTTTCAGTTTCTAAATGTTTGATTGCTGTTTGGGTGAACGGTTCACGCAATGCCCCAAAGCTATTTCCATCTTTATCCTTTGTCCCTTGCCCATAAACCACACCTATAATGCCATCTTCTTTATGATTTAATAAACTGATTATTAAATCGTCTCTTGCTCTCAAAAAAGATATTTGTAAGCCATCAACGATAGCAATCGTTGCATTTTCTCCTATCCAAATACCGTTTTGTATTATGTTCATTTCACCTCCGTTTCTTGTGTTCCTGTCTTGCATCTCGGCGGTAGAGCAGGAAATCATCATTAAGATGCTTAAAATAATTACAACAACCATTTTTTGTTTTGGTTTCATAATTAGTCAAACCTTACTCTATTTGCCTTACCAGTTATGTTGACAATTTCTGGCTCATTATACACCCGAATTCTCCCCAAGCTAGATATATGGGCTTCTAATGTATTTACAGAATTAATGTGTATATATCCATTAGTTGTTATAATGTTAGCCTTTTGAACCGACAAATCATTTCCATAAATCGTTCCAGAACATTTTTTTGTCACAAATAATTGATATACTTTTCCAGATAAATGAATTTCCATTTCTGTATCATGTCCTGATGTGTTGATGTTTAATTCGTTTAACTCAATATTCAAAAGGTTTGCAGAAGAACCTTTGTTTACATTGAGAGTAAGTTTATCAAGAATAACATTGGGTAAGGGTAAATTTCTCTCTTTATGAAGGGTTCTCATGTCTGCGATATTTTCTATGCTTACACTGGACATGAGCAACTTAGCTTCTTTTTTCAGAGTTATCGTTTCCACATCAGGTGCAGTAATGTAAATCTGAATCATGGGGATGTTGTTCACATCTTTCAAAACTACATCAATGTTCTCTGAGGCAAGCCAAGTAAAGCCCCAATTAAAGAATTTATTCTTTCTGTAAATCTTTAAAGTATTTTCATCATAATTATGCCTTATATACTTTAAAGTGTTTTTCTTTCGAGATTTGACAACAATAGATTCTACTTCTGACTGCCTAAAGATAACTATAAAGTCACCCTCCAGTATCAAGTTTGAAAAAGTCTCAAATTCGATAACTTTTTCCTCAGCAAAATCAGCTGTTAGATTTGTTAGGGTTGTAAGGTCTAATTCTGCCATTACGCTATCATTTTGAAAAGCTATTTTATGAAGACTACAACCAGCTAACAAACATAGCAGCACTACTATAAAAGATTTTCTCATGCAAACTCCTTATTTCATCAGAATCATTTTTCGGGTTGTCACATAGTCATTTGTCTGCATTTGATAGAAGTATATCCCACTTCCTACATCTTGACCATTTTCGTCTTTTCCGTTCCAAACTACGCTATGTTTTCCCGCACTATGATTGCTGTTTACCAGAGTTCGTACTTTTTGTCCTCTGATATTGAATATTACAATCGAGACATGAGACTCTACAGAGAGTGAAAAGCTGATAGTTGTTTCGGGGTTAAATGGGTTTGGGTAGTTTGAGTGTAGAGTTGTTCTTAATGTTATTGCATTTTCATCAGAATCAGACACACTGGTGATTATTGCTTCAACTGTTGCAGGAGCAGATTCTTCGTTTTCATAAACGGCAGTAACTTGATACAGATAAGTACCATTTTCTGTGAGGGAGTCTTCGTAAAAAAGATCCTCTAATAGTCTATCTGTCAAGAGTATGCCATCTCTATATGCTTTATAACCTAAAACAATGTTTTGTGTCTCAGGAGTATCCCACTCCAGGCGAACATTGACCCCATCAACTATAGCGATTAAGTTTAATGGCGGCTGAATATTATCAACTTCAGGTCTTCTTAAATGAGGGTAACCGTCGTTTGTGTCTTCATTTATGTCCCAGACAAAATCAAAATCCCATCCAGCATCGATAAATGTGGATTCTTGCTTCATTTGAGCAGTTGGAAGTCCATAGTTTGAGGGTGGTGTGAAATTATTTCCAAAGGCATGAATAGCGTTTGTAGTAGTGGTATCCCAGAAATTGTTTGAGATATTAACAGTTCCCGGACCACTCCCGCTTAGATAGCCAACAATTCCACCTGTGACATTGTCAGCAGAAATAAGATTTCCCGTAGCATAGCAGTTTTGGATGAGCACCTCATTGCCCCAATAAATCAATGACAATTCTCCAACAATTCCGCCAGAAAAACTGTCCCATGTACCGTTTGTGCTGATGTCCCCCCTTGAATAGCAGTTTGAAATGCTCCCATTCGAAAAGAATGTTCCCACTATTCCTCCAGCAACGTCACTGGAGGTTATATTGCCAGTTGAATAGCAATTTTCGATGGTTGTATGATTTATTTTAGCTGAAATTCCACCTGCTATCCAACCAATGACATTTCCGGTCGAATAGCTATTTGAGATGATCCCACCAAAGCTTCCTGAAATTCCGCCTGCACTGGAAGCGCTGCCCCCATTGACCATACCTGTTGAAAATGAGTTGTTGATTGTTCCATCGAAGCCATTACCGACAATTCCACCAGAATCAGCTATCTCACCATTATTAGTAACGTTTGCACTGGAAGAGCAGCCATCTGTATCCGTGAGCGATGTAAATCCTGCAATTCCGCCTACACTATAGTTGGTGGCATTGATAGTTCCAGAAGTGTAGCAGTTCTCAATGGTAGAAAATTGAGCATTTCCGACAATTCCACCCAGACCACGATTGTCTTGTTGGTTAAATTGAACATGCTCTAATCTAAGGTTCTTGATAGTTGAGCCCTCAATTTTGCTAAAAAAGCCTGCATGTGCAATCTGTGGGTAATTTGATTGATAAAGGTTTGACACAGCAAACCCTCTGCCGTCATATACACCAACAAACAAAAAATGGGGTTCCCTTTCATCGGGGACAAAAGGTCCACCTATCGGACGAAATCCTGCTCCAGCATTCCAAGTAGAGCTTTCAGCCGCATTTATATCTGCTGTTTGCCTGATATAAACAGGTGTTGTGTCGTCGATATACCAATCTTCATAGTTTTCTGATAGCCATCTGAGATTGGCAAGATTACCTATCAAATAGGGATCGGTCTCTATCCCGGTACCTGTGGGTTGCACTGGCTCTGTGGTGCCAGTTTGTGCGAATAATATGCCACCCAAGCATATCATCGTCATTACTAATAAACATAGACAAGCCAATCTGAGATTGGTGCTACGAATTTTAGCTGTTTTTAGTGTCTTCATAAATACTCCTTGTATTCTGGTTTTATTCATATAGTGTCGGAATATTTA
>WRLO01000181.1 GCA_009777575.1 Candidatus Cloacimonadota bacterium | reverse complement strand
GTGAGTGCTATCTATCTTTTTGGGTCTTATGCTACAGGACATTTTCATGAAGATAGCGACCTGGATATATACATAGTCACTCCTGACAGATCAAAGAGAAAAGTAGAAATCCATAGAGATGCAAGAATTGCTATCGGATTTCCAAAGAAATATCCTATGGATATATTGATAGGATATGATGATGATTTTGAAAGAAGAAGTAAACTTATCTGCACTGTAGAAAATGAAGTATTTATGAAAGGTAAGGTATTATAATATGGATAGATGAAAAATGCTATATACTTTTAATAAATTGGCTTTTTTCCCATCGATGTTTTCTGCCTATCTGTCATTCAGAGGAACGAAGCAATCTAGACTTTTTTTATGAGGAATGGATTGCTTCGTTCCTCGCAATGATAGGCAATTTCGATCTGGATCATCTCTTCGAGATTGAGGGATATGGTGGAGATTACATTGGTTACAAATATTAAATCTCTATGAGATTGAGAAGTGTGGTGGAGGTTACATCAGTTACAAATATTTAATCTCTACGAGATTAAGGGGTGTGGTGGAGATTACATTGGTTACAAATATTAAATCTCTATGAGATTACATTCCCATATGGAATTAATATTTGTAACAGAAAATCCTACTCCTATATCTGCATACCATGGGTATGCTACTACAGATATTGATAGCTTGAAGATGGGTGTATATCATATAAAACCTAATTTTTACCTAATGTATAAACAAAACAACCTTGCTTATAACTTGAATTTTATTTTATATCAGGACATATCTCTAACATACTGATATTAAATGTAGTTATAATTTTTTTTACATTTTTTACCATTTTTTCACGCAAAAAATTGTCATATGCTTCAGCACCACAATCGAGATATTGTTTCCCGTATACAACTCCTCTATAAATCATATGTGCAAGCCTCCGTGCAGTTGCTTTAACTGCTGTCTTTCTATCAGATCTTCTTGTTACATTCCGAAAATAAGCACCCAGAGCTGATGTTGAATGATACAGTGAAGCTGCAGCCATTCGCAAGGCTCGTCCAGCTCTTGATGTATTTTTACATCGTCTATTTTGACGAACATTCTTTCCGCCACTTTTACCATGTGATGGTGATAATCCAAGGTAAGAAGCAAATTTATTTTCGTCTTCGAATCTATTTAAATTATTTCCTAATTCCGCTACTATAATCGCAGCTGTTTCATAGCCAATACCGGCTAAACTTGTTAAGTCAAACCCCATTATTTTATAAAGACTTTTTTTTTCAGTGATATTTTTTAATTCCTTAGCTGTTGGTTTTTGGGCAGGTAATTTTGCTGGTGTTGATGTTGGACTAGTGGAATTCGTTGGTTTTTCGATAGG
The DNA here is from genome assembly GCA_009777575.1 of Candidatus Cloacimonadota bacterium. GTDB lineage: Bacteria > Cloacimonadota > Cloacimonadia > Cloacimonadales > WRIO01 > WRLO01. Next base: position 2,186 of record WRLO01000181.1, on the reverse strand, counting down.
TAAATCTGAAGATGAAGATGTTGGATTATCCGAGTCGGTGATAGTGGTTGACAAAGCTGCAAACATTTCTTTCGCACGTGAATCGTATTCTTCTATGCTTTTATTAAGAAATTGTAAACGGTTAAATGCCTGCGTAAGATTAAATATGTGTTCATCTCGCCAAGTCCCAGTTAGATGCTCTGCAATTTCACTTAAACTTTTTTTACATCGTTTATCTCTATGTGCCGCTAGTTTAATAGGATCTCGCTCACCTTCAACGATTGCTCTTACTATAGCAGTACCAGTCACACCATCTATATCTGAAACTGCATGATGAACACGAATATTCATTTGATCAAGGCTTTTCTGCATCTGTTGGAGGGTTTGGACTCGCATAGCTAAGACAGTTTCTTTTTCGCGTAGAATTGACCGAATTGCAACCACTGATTCTGGTGGACGAAATGCGCCACGCAACAATCCACAGCTATGAAGCTTCTGAATCCATTCACAATCTTTCATATCACTTTTCCTTCCAGGAACCATTCTCACTTCGCGTGGGTCAATTAAAACAACCTCAATATCGTTCGCTTCTAGCAATTCAGCCGTTGGTATCCAATACACACTCGTGCTTTCCAATGCTACCGATTCTACATTTCGTTCCTGTAGCCATTTCAACATTTTATAAAGCTCCGGTGTGGTGGTACCGAAAGAGGTTATTTCTTTTTCACCATTTTCCTGAATTGGTCCACATACATAGTGGTCTGCACGCCACGCCAAATCAATACCAGCTACATTTCTGCGTATTTCCTTAAATACAACGACCTTTTTGGTTTTTTTTCTCTTATTTTTGTTCTTTTTAACCATTATTTGGTTCTCCATAGATATAGATCAAAATCCTAAACGACCCGGTTGGCTTAAAACAAAGTCTTGCTTTGAGGAGTGCTATCTTGCAATAGCCTCACTAATGTTGGATATGCATCGCCGGAGCCAGTCTTGTCAAGGGGCATAAATGCGCCAATGGATACAGGGGCTATAGCTGTCGTAAGGAAATTTTAATTAATAAAACTCTTGCCTTTCTGTTAAGTTACCTCATCGTTGGATCGCACCGGCACGGGGCGCGGTAGCTTGTCTGAAACTTCATTTTTTTTTCTAATCAATGCCCTTTCACGGATTGGATATGAATGTGCCATTGTAGGGGTAACCCTTGCGGTTACCCGAGCGAGAACACCTCTCAAGTAACAGATTGCCAAATCACAAAGGGAACATTGGTTTTGTGGATACCCTTTTCATAAAGGGAAATATCGCTCGGGTAACCGCAAGGGTTACCCCTACAATGACGCATAAGATAATCGCTGGCACATTCACTAAAGTTACCTTATTTTTGTGGGTCAAGTTTAGACAACATTGATTTTTACTCCTATATCTATAACTTCTCTTTCTACGGAATTAAGCCATTTACTTCGTCTTTCAAAATCGTCTTCATAACCTATCAATATTTCAATGGGTATTCGAATTTTTCTTTCAAAAGAATCTACAGCATCCATATACCAATCATGTTGCCTTTTCGATTTATCTGGTGTCACTACATATATATCAAGATCGCTATTTTCTCTGAAATTCCCTTTGGCATAAGAACCAAAAAGATAAATAGCTGTCACCGGCATAGCATCTTTGATACACTGTGCTATGTATTCTACATATTCTTTTATACCATCTGGGATATTCAAGATTCTGTCCATATCCACTCCACATCGTATTTTTGTATATCTTTATCTGCAGTTATGAAAGAAAGATTCTCTGCTATTGCTGTAGCAATAAGTAATCGATCATAAGGGTCATTATGGATATATGGGAGATTTTTAAGTTGCTTCATTCCTCGTAGTCATCCAAATCATCAAGGGGAGCGTCAAAATCATCAGCCATCCATACTAATCCTTTTAATATACCGCGAACTTCATCTCTAGGTAGAATTTCCTTTGATTCATACCATGATGGCATTGGTTTTATGCCATATTTTTCATAAATAGCTTTTTTTTTGTCATCAATTTCTACCTTTGGTTCTGCTTCGTTCTCTGCCGGTTTTTCTTTTGAAGTTTCATATCCTTCCGTCACTATCTTTTTCAAATAGTCACTAACCATGGTATTTACATCGACCCCATAACTGTTTAAAACAGTTTGGGCTTCTGATAATAATTCATTACTTATTT
>WRLO01000180.1 GCA_009777575.1 Candidatus Cloacimonadota bacterium | reverse complement strand
CTTATAATAAAACCACAAAAGTATAGTTATGTTACAAAAAAATGTATAAATTATCGCCTTATCGATAAAAAAATGTTAATAGGAGATAAAATTGTATTAGACGGGGTAATTTTTTGCGGAGTTAGGGGTTAATTAATTGTTAACATACTATGCACATGCCGAAGGTATGTGAAGCTAGGTAGAAAATGATGGAAAACCACAAAACCGCATCCCGTAGGAGTCCACTCCGAAAACCCCTATTCAAACAAATCAGTAAATTTGTTATAATAGTCAAAATATATGGTAACATATTGAAATGTTTATAGGTTACATTATATTGTAAGGAGTTGATATGTTAGATATATTTAATATTGACGCCCCCATTCCAGCACCATCGACGTATTACCTGTTACGTAGCAAAGGGAAAAGGAAGGTAATGAGGGCTTGATGAAACAACTTTTTCAACATATCACACAAAGTCAGATAATGGAATTTATAGTGAATGGCAAGAATATCAGGATGGATAGCAAGTTGTAGAGGAAAATATCGATTTTGTTTTAGGGCAAATGCCAGGTCAAACCTCACGCTGTGATATTCACTCCTTTGATGGCGAAAAACTAGAACCAATTGATACCGTGACAAATACCATCATTCCAGCGACTAAAGCTCAGTCTAAAACCTCAGAGGCAGAACCCTGCTAGTCTTTCAAAAACTCCAATAATAAGAGCCAAACTTTAAAAAGACACAATGTTGAAGTCCGTTTGTTTCGGCAACAACTCCGATCCCGACCCAAAGAAGAACTAAACATTAGAGCCAAAGTAGAAAGCACAATCTTCCAGTTAGGATACCATTATCGAGGAAATAAAAGTAAGTATCGAGGCTTGATAAAACACCAGTTTTGGGCAATAGCCCGTTGCCTCTGGATAAACCTAAGAAGAATTATGAAGTATATACTAGAATTGCATCCAAAAAACAATGTAAACGCACAAGTCATGATACATAATAAGACTAATACCTCGTTTTTATTGATTTTTATAAATTATATTGCTTCTTTGCTGGATATTTTGGTATTTTTTGATAATGCTATCACAAAAGACAAGAAAATTGCTTTAATTATGGCAAATTGAAAATAGACTTATAGGAGTGGACTCCTACGGTATCGGGCTGTCTGTTCATTTGGCGTAAGCAATACGCCCCTACGCTATGTTTAGGGTAGGGAATTAATTCAATTTTTTCTGCCGTAAGCAATACGCCCCTACGCTATCAGGATCCCCCTATGTCACCTTGAACGCAGTGAAAGGTCTTAAGAATCCTTGTTGCGCTCGGAATGACAAAAAAGCTACCCCCTTCCCGTCGTTGCGAGGTCTCTTCTCCGAAACTCCCCACGAAGCAATCTCCGTGCCACTATCACCACACCCCGTCGTTGCGAGGTCCCTCACTTGAAACCTTTAGTTGCGAGGTTTTGTCATTTTGAACTCCACACGAAGCAATCACACGAAGCAATCTCTGTGCCACTATCACCCCTTCCCGTCGTTGCGAGGTCTCTTCTCCGAAACTCCCCACGAAGCAATCTCCGTGCCACTACCCCCTCCTGCCACCTTGAACGAAGTGAAAGGTTAAGATTCCTCGCTGCGTTCGGAATGACAAGGAAAACCTATTATAGACAGTCTCATACACAGAAAAGAGGGAGCTTGCACTCCCTCTCACATATAATAACTTCCTTTAAAACACTTAAAAATCAGCGAAAATCTGTGTTCCCAAAACCTATTTCAACAACACCATCCGCTTCACATCAGTGAAATCTCCGCTGACCATTCGATAGAAATAAATCCCGCTACCCACATTGCGACCATTTTCATCGGTACCATTCAAGTCTACGCTGTGAGAACCAGCTCCAAAATGTTCATTAGTCACTGTATTCACTCTTTGACCGCGGATATTAAAGATGTCTATCGAGACGATAGAATCTACTGCTAAATCAAAGGATATTGTTGTGATAGGGTTGATAGGATTGGGGAAATTTGCATTCAATTGAGAAAATGAAGTATCAGCAAGTAACCTCAAAGTAGCCTCAAAGTAGCCTCAAAGAAAAAAAAACTTGACAAAAAAAATAAAAAGACTATAATATAAATAAGTGGGATGGTCCCATTAAGGAGAAAAAATGGCAAAAAGAGTAAAGATGACAGATTTAGTCCAAAGTCAGTCAGGAAAGTCAGACAATGGCAAGTATGTATTCGTAACACTCACTACCTGATGACCAAAAATCTACCAGAAGTTATTTCATCGTTCATCTGTATTCTGTAGAAATACACGCCTGAGGGCACATCATGGTTGTTCATGTCTTTTCTATCCCAAACAAAGAGAGTATTTCCCTCATTTGACTGAGAATCACTCGACCTTCTCACCAACTGCCCACGGATATTGTAGATACTTATCTCAGTCTCATTTTGTGATATTTTGTGAGTGGTTGTAGAAGCGGATAAAACAATAGTAACCACCTCACTTCTCACAGGATTCGGATAAACAAAACTACTCAATAGAGGAATTATTGTAAAATCAAAATCACTTGAGGGATCCTCAGGGTTTTCTGGAGGTGGTATACTGCGTAAAAACGGATAACCATTATTGATTTCAGGGTCTATATCCCATATTTCCTCAAAATCCCAACCGTTGTCTATGAATGTCGCAGCTTGATTCATTTCTGATGTTGTGACTCCAAAATTGTTTTTTACAACGCTATCTGGATCGAGATTCGAACCTACATCCTGACGAATCTTTGTGGTCTCAATGTCCCAAAAATTGTTTGTAGCAATTGATGGCACAATATTATCGTTTGAAGTCGGAGATATTAGCCCAATTAAGTTACTCATGTTTAGATCGCTAGCATAGCTTGTTGCATAGCAATATTGGATTTTTGAATCTTTATTGATTCCAACAAGTGCACCATACATAACATCTTCTTCTTCAATATGAATAATCCCGTTGAAATAAGAATTCGTCATCATAGAATCATATAAAAAACCTGCTAACCCTCCTATTCTTGGTTCTTCACCCATTAAATTATATATCGTTACGGTAGAATAGCTGTTTGTTATTGAGCCGAAGTTACAAGCTCCAACCAAACCACCGATTACAACATAAAGAGGATCATTATAAATCGTTTCACCGGATATTTTACCAGAGGAGGAACAATTGTGAATTTTGGTATCTCTAGCCCGTCCAGCTAATGCCCCTCTAACAGTAGAAATCTCTCTTTCCCATGAAGGATTGTCTATGATGGTAGCTATTTGGGTGTTTTCAAGATGTATATTTTTTAGAATTGCCTGGTTTGTATCGCCAAATAATCCTAATGGTACTGCCCAAAAAGAGTATACATCTCTCTCTGGTTCTGGAGCATTAATATGTAGATTACTTATTTTAAAGTGATTCCCATCGTAATAACCACTAAAGGGTAAATAGTGATATGGAAGCAGAAAGTAAGTATGCCCTATCGGTTGGAAACCGCGACCATCTTGCCAATATCTTGTTTCGGCTGCATCAATGTCTGCAGTTTGAAGAAAATGATATCCAAGGTAATTGTCAATTCCTGTTACTTTATC
>WRLO01000179.1 GCA_009777575.1 Candidatus Cloacimonadota bacterium | reverse complement strand
ATAAAAAAAATGGTGCGATGAATTATCGAATAAATTTTCGGAAATCGAATTGGACATATACATAATAATGCCCAATCATTTTCATGCAATCATTGTAAACAATGGCGTTGTGGATGTTGGGGCAGACCTACGTAAGTTTGTTGCACAATGCATCATATTTCTTTATTTTTAAAATTTCAAGATTTTTACTTAATTTTTTGAAGTTTTATAGAAAATATTTAGTAATATTTGTGATTTCAGGGTTTGATATTTCTAATATATTATTTATTTTTTCTCTATTTTTATTGATTTAACGAAATTTGAACGCACCTCTCCTGTTAGAGTGACAAGCACCGAATCAAATTGTGAGCAAATGCTCCCAGTAGATTGTAATTATGTGTTTTTTTCTGCCCGATGTATTTGGTTTTATGATTCTTAAACTTTCGTTTGAGAAGTCCAAATGACCTTTCAACCTTGTAACGAATTTTTGAAATTGTTTTATTTCGTGCTCGTTGTGTTTCACTAAAATCGGCTTGTTTAGGTTTTTTCCTCATGATACCATCAGAGAGATTTATGTCTTTTAGATAGTTTCTATTTTTTTCAGAGTCATATCCTTTATCACCTAGCACAACTGTTCTACGGTGGGAACTTTGCTGCTTTTCTGTGTTTTCTGTATACGCTTTACTTTGAACTACATTGTCTAACAGGGATTCAAACATATTACCATCATAAACATTTGCTGGTGTAGTTTCGCATGCTAAAAAAAGTCCATCTGTATTTACGGCTGCGTGAAATTTATAGCCATATATTGAGCGTTTTCCCTTCTTTATCCACTTGGCATCAGGATCATTGGAGGTGCTTTCTGTTTTTGTGACAGTTGTTGTTTTTGTTAATTTATCGGTTGTGATTAAGTCTTGCTCTTTGAGTTCTGCATCACCTGTAGGTTCTACATCGATCAAAGTCTTCTGATTGGGTCTCGAATAAGCTTCTACCAAGGTGGCATCTACAATGACACCTTTAGCAATGTTATACCCTTGGGCTACTAATTGACGATTGAAATCATCAAACAAGTCTTGATAAATACCGAAATCGATAAAACGCTGACGCCAGCGAGAAATAGTGCTATGATCAGGGATCGGGTGGTCAATACTAAGTCCACAAAACTGGATGTATGCCAGATTGTACATAAGCTCGTTTTCTATCTGACGATCGGCAAGATCGTATATCCTCTGAACCAATAAAATCCTAAACATCATTGTAGGATCATAATTATCACGACCTGAGTTGTTATGAAGTCGATAGTCTGTCTCTAATAAAATTTTATTAATTGAATTCCAGTCTACTATTTTTTCTATACGAAATAAGGTGTGGTTTGATTTAAGTAACCTCATTTTAATCTCTGCATCAGCAAATGTTATTATATTTCTTTTCATATTTATCTCCTAATAAATTATATGCTCTTTTACTATATATAACATCATAACACTGATATTGTTACATAATAATATTGTCCTGTTAAAAAAATATGTAATTTAGTAAGAAAATTAAATAATAATTAAATTTATTGAAATAAATAAAATAACTATTCTTGTGCGACAAACTTAATAATACTACTCCTAGTTTAATTTTAACAGTCCAGACAAATTTTCTAACCATTGGTCCAAACGATGATTTATTAAATTCCATTGAAATTGTAGCCGAGAATGGAGTTCTTGCACTTCAACCGGGCATATATTATACTCCTGAAAGTTTTTCTATATATGACAGGAACATCACTATACAGGGATCATTAGATGGTCAAACTATAGTTCAAAGTCAAATAGAAATTTATAATTCTACAGATTTAATGCGTATAGAAAATATTACATTTCAGCCACATTGGAACAATAATTTTTCATATATCTTGAGCTTTAGAAATTCTGTTCCCATATTATCAAATTTGACTTTTAATTTAACTCAACATCCGCGAATAACAGCTATTCAAGCTATTTATGAAGAAATAATAGATAGTGATTTACAAGTATTAAATTCTACCTTCAATGGTGGGAGAGGTATTTTCTTTTTGGGTAGCATGATGGACAGAACAGGTCTCAGCGTATCAAATAGTGTGTTTAATAGGAATTACTTTAATCCGCTTTTTATTTTAAATACAAAAGGTAATGCTATAGAATTTTATGGGTCACATTTAATGATCGAAAATTCTTTATTTTTTCAAAATGCTCAAGATTATCAGTCAGAAACAAGTCCAAGACAGATTTATACAGTATATGCTGAATTAACTAATTATTTTAATTCTTTAGAATCAGAAATCAATATCATAAACAATAGCTTTGATACAAAGATAGAAAATGTTCTTTTTTATGCAAACGATATAGGTATTGAAGTTTATGACTTATTCAATGTTAATATATCAAGAAACATATTTCATACAACAAATAGCTGGAATCATATTCAACCAAATACAAGAATAATTATAAATAATGTGTCCAATCTTATGAATCTTAATAACTTAGTAAGACTTATCAACAACACTGATATATATACGGGAAGTGCAGCAATAAACAACAATGGAAATTATTCTTTCATATCTCACAATGTTAATTTACTTGCTAAAAACAATCTTTTCACAGGTAGAATATCTTCTACAACGACTTCAGCAGTGAATCATATTCATCATTCATGGTTTATTTATAATAATAATCCATATCCTACAAATGTTAACACTATAGTTGAATCCATTTATTTCGGCGATCCTCAAATAGATAATTCCCTAAGACCTCTCTGGACAGCAGATGTTAAATCTGGTTTGATAAACAAAGGTGATCGTTTTACAAATGGAGATTTGTTTTGGTATTTTGATCCTTTAAGTCGTGATCCTGATCGAACTCGACTTGATATCGGAGCTGTTTTTTATCCACATGGAATTATTCATCATAGGTTAAATTTTAATCGTATCATTCAAATAGAAGATGACTCAAACACGGCAATCCTGCCTCGTTCATCAGATTATTATGATTGGCTTGCATTTCCTTTTCTTGATAAAATGTATGATCCGACAAATTTACCTTACGCAAGAGCAAGTTATGTTTTTGGTGAGAATAACGACAATAATTTGTTTGATATAGAGGATGATGGGACTCAACATTTAATAGAAATATTGTGGAATTACAATGATGATGTTGGTGCAATAAATTTTAATACTATGACAGGTCAATGGATAAATGATGATCATGTAGTTGATAGTCGTTATGGTTATAAATTTCAATTGAGAAGTAATAGCAATAGAAATCGCCTTTTAACATCAGGTTTTCGATATGGCATGAACGGAAATCCTTCTCAGTCGATTATCATAGAGCCATCATCGAATGGTAGTTCTCGTGAAATATGGCTCGGATATTTTAATCAACCGGAAGATCCATTGAAAGCATTACAAGATATTGTTCCATATTTGACAGAAATAAAAACACAATTTTGGACATATAGTAGATGTGATGTTGGTACAGATTGGCTGAAGCCTCTTAGACAAGTCCGGCTTCAATTTGGCGAAGCAGTGTCAATAAAATATACTCACAATCAACCCAAAACCCTTGTCTGGCGGACAAGTTATGATACTATACCCATATACGAAGATGCATCAGATATTCCATTTAGTCGTCAAATACCACCTCAACCTCAGTATTTTGTTGATTATGCTGAACAATCAGATTATA
>WRLO01000178.1 GCA_009777575.1 Candidatus Cloacimonadota bacterium | reverse complement strand
ACAAATCAAGTGTTTTTTTTAGAATGGTAATTCTATTAAATTAACAAGGAGTTTGTGCATTTGAAATTATTACTTAAGTAGATTAAAAGCAGTGATAGAAAGGGTTTTATCATTGCAAGATAATTTCCTATCGAGAATCGTTATGAAAGCGAAAATTGTATTTGTAATTTTATTATTAATTATTTCATTTCTTGAGAGTGAAATGATAACGACTAATGATGCGGTGTTCTCAACTCGCTTTGAGAGAGAAGTTGTAAATGATATTGCAATCCTCTCTAACAACATGATTCGCCCTTATGTTGGTAATTCTTCATCTCAAAATTATATTAATAAAGATAACTCTTTTTTCATAAAAACTAAAAAAATAAAGAAAATAATCAAAAAAGATAAAAAATTTCCATTATCAAAAATATCTCAGAAAAAAATCATTATAAACATAAGTCACAAAGATGAAAGACACTTTGAGTCAGAAAATATAAATAGACTCGGATTGTGGAGACATTGTCTGTTTTGACTTTTTTTAACACAGAGGGTTTTTGCGAAGTGGCACTGAGATTGCTTCGTGTGATTGCTTCGTGGGGAGTTTAAAATGACAAAACCTCGCAACTAAAGGTTTCAAGTGAGGGACCTCGCAACGACGGGATGGGGGTGATAGTGGCACGGAGATTGCTTCGTGTGATTGCTTCGTGGGGAGTTTAAAATGACAAAACCTCGCAACTAAAGGTTTCAAGTGAGAGACCTCGCAACGACGGGAGGGGGTGACAGGTGGATCAGATATTGAATTAATTCCCTACCCTAAACAAATTGAGGTTTATACAATAAACCACTATGGATAGGCAGACATTGCAGGGTAGGAACGAAACAAAAAAACAAAAATATGGAGATAAATTTATGAAATTTATTTTAAAAAGAGCTACCAAGCTCACAATAATAGTGACTCTACTATTCATCCTTATTGGATGCAGTAATAGTCCTACAAAAGATATTCCAGTGACAGGCATCTCACTGGATCAAACAATGGTCTCTCTAAATATAGGAGAGTCGGTAAAACTGAAGGCAACTATATTGCCACAAAATGCTACAAACCAAAATCTGATTTGGACTAGTAGCAATGAAGAAATATTCTCAGTGTCAGATGACGGATTAGTGACAGCTCTGGATTATGGAACTGCAGTCATTTCCGTCTCCACTGGGGAAAACGAAATCACATCTTCTTGTGGTTTTCGCGTCCAAGGTGACTGGGTCAAAGGAGAATTGTTTGCGAGAATAAGAACGGAAAGTGCAAACTCATATGAGGTAGCTCAAAATTTGCAAGATCAATTTTCAGAATTTGAGTTAAAGGTTATTTCGATAACAAATTATCCTGATAGAATTGCTCATTTATCATATAATTCAGATATAATAAATGAGTTTGAAATGCTGGAAAAGATAAGAAATGCTCAAAGCTACAATATGCCAAATTATTGGCAATCATGGAGAGTTATATGGGCAGCTTTTGAAAGAGATTGGATACACGGAGAGATCAATATATCTACAAGTTATTATCGTTACGAATTCGATGAAAAATCATTAAACGATTTCATCTTGTCATTTTCAAAATATGAGTTAAATTTACTCTTCATTGATAGAACAATACGGATAACTACTACTTATCGTTTTTCCTTCAACCCGGATTTGATAAATGAATTTGATTTATATGAAGAATTCAGAAATGATTCAAGAATTCGAAATGTAAATTTTATGCCTGCACTCCCTGATTGGACTCAAGGAGAGGTTAGAGTTGATTTTAAACGTCATTTTAATTATGATGACGACACTGAGAATTTTCTCCTTCGTTACGCTGAATACGAACTCAAAGTTTTAGACTTTTTTTGGAGACCACATCCAGATTATGTTGTTACTTTTGTTCTTTTATGGTTTAATCATCATTTGATTTGCGAATATGAGTTTGTAGAAATGTTGAGAAAAGACCCTGATGTGATGTTTGCTGGAATTAGATTACCAAATTTTTGAGGTGTATAATGGAAAAGAACAAATACTTGATATGTCTCATAATAACTATCTCTGTTATTTCTGGATTGTTCTGTGAGGATAATGATGAATTTTACTCAGATAGAATAATCGTAGGTTTCAGTGCCGGATTTGTCGGTAACACAAGAGGTGAGTTTGATATTCAAATTGAAGATGGCTTCGTTTATACGCCTGTTTTATGGTTCAATGATATAGCACGAGAATATCAAATCACGAGTATGGAAAGAAAATATATTGTTAGAGACCAAGAGTGGAATCTTGATGGTCTTTATCTAATGAATATATTTAGACTAAAGATAGATACATCTGATAGGAAAGATTCTCTGATAAATGATTTGTTATCCAATTATGATGTTTTGTTTGCTGAACAAGAGCCTATAACAATGGTTTTTGACAATGAACAAATATCAACTATATCTACTCAAGAATATTTACAATTAATTCAAGCTCCTGAGGCATGGACAATTGAAACAGGTTCTCCAGATGTGGTAGTCGGTATAGTTGATACTGGAGTAAAATGGAATAATGGTGATTTTGCTGAAAATATGTGGATAAATTATGAAAACTCTCCCAATAACACAATTGATTGGGATGCAAGAGAGATACTTGGTCCTTACGGATCAGATGGTAGTCAAAATCCTACAAATTGGGACGCTCATTTTTGGGGTGATATCATGGGTTGGGATTTTTATTCAGATCAAACTGGTGGGCAAGATAATAATCCTTACCAAGATGGTAGTGGAAATACGCAGGGAACTATGGTAGCAGGAATAATTGCAGCAGTTTATGATCCGAGTATAGATAGAGTAGGTGTTGCACATACTTCAAAAATATTTACTACTAAACATATTGCCTACAACAGTGGTTCAAATAACCTGAACAATGCTTTTCAAGGCATTCTATACTTAGCAGATAGGGGAATCCGCATCATAAACACATCATGGGCTATCGCATCTCCAAATGCTTCGCATTTGAATGCTACTATGCAATATGCTTATGATAAGGGAGCTTTAATAATAGCTGCTGCAGGCAATAACAGCAATACAAGTGTAAGTTTTCCTGCTGCACACCAACATGCTGTAGCAGTAGCAGCTACGACTAATCAAGATACCAAATGGGTTTTATCAAATTATGGAAGCTTGATAGATATTTCTGCCCCTGGAGACCAGATTATGACTTCTTCTTTTTGGGGTAACGGAGATTCTCATGGTACACTTACCGGTACAGCAGCTTCAGCAGCAGTAGTCTCCGGAGTAGCGGCTTTAATCTTGTCCCAAAATCTTGATATGACAGTGGATGAATTGCGGAACATCCTATTGGAGAGCGTTGATGATGTGCAAGGTCAATATGCTAATCAGATGGGATCAGGTAGAGTCAATGCCTATAAAGGTGTTCAAAGTGTCACAGTAGATTTAATCGCTCAATCATTAACTGGATCATCTGGAACTGTTGACTTAGAAGAGCTTACATACAATGTCTCTGTAATAAACGAGGGGAATACTACTGCAAGCAGCTATACAATCAAACTAATGAGTGGTTTAAGCGAACTTGTCTCAGTGACAGGACCACCAATAGCTCCCTATGCTATTGAAATTATCCAGATAACATGGACACCACCAAGGTTTGGGAGTTATCAACTATATGGACATGTTGAGTTTTTATATGATCAAGATCACTCAAACAATACTACCAATGTTCTGAATGTCAATGTCACATCCCATATAAAT
>WRLO01000177.1 GCA_009777575.1 Candidatus Cloacimonadota bacterium | reverse complement strand
ACTTTTTAATTAAATTTATGTTTTGGTTTCAAGATCTCGAGTTGGAGATTAGAGCAATCCATGAGCCTTCTAACGAAATTTTGTTTTTATTCAATTGTCATATAGATCTACTTATAGACAAATATATTGAAATTTGTAATCTCTCTGATGTTAAATATGCTAACATTGTTACAATTGGAGAGTTAAGGGTTACCTTGAATGATTTTCTTCAAGGTAGGGAGTTAGATGAGTTTATTCACCCATATTTGAAATATGAACCAATAATAAGATATAGCCATGAACCAACATATACCACATCATTTTGTTTTAATCGGTTATTAGTTGATGATTTTACACTTAGGGAGTTATTATTGATTGATTCTAATGTAAATAGAGTTTCATTTAAATATACATATATAATTTATTCTTACGTATTCTTAGAGAAGCAAATGAAATATATAGAAAAAAATGAATTTAATTAAGCGATCTCGCACACAACATTGAGGGGGAAAAGTGACACGGAGATTGCTTCGTGAGGATAGCAAGAAGAGACCTCGCAAAGACAGAAAATTCATAATAGAATAAAGAGTGAGTTTATTGAGTAAAAAATAAAATTAATATTTGAATATTAAAAATTTGTTGACATGAACAAGGTGTAAAATAAATGTCGCAAAAGTAAAAAATAGTCAATTATTTGAACATAATGGAGGAAAAGAAAATGTTTAGGACACTAAAAATTAGTAAAACAAAGACTATCGCAGTGATAGCTCTTGTGATTGTTGTTTTGACAGTAGCCATGAGCTGTACAAATAATCCGACAAATCAGCAACATGATGTAGTTGTGGAAAAAGGTGAATTAAAAGCAATCTTATATTCTGATATAATAGATGAGCTACTTGAAGAATTTTTGCGAGACTATGCGCAATGGAATCTGGAGATAAAGTCACAACTATTAGACGGGTGGCTTGATACAATCAATTTTTTCAGATTCACTTTTAATAATGAGCTGATTGTTGACTTGTCATTGATAGAAATGCTCAGTGTTGATCATCGAGTTTATAACGCTGATGTTAATGATCCAAAACTTGTTTGGGAATCAGGGTTATTAGGAGGGTGGTTAATGGACGCAGAGTATATAGGTGATTTAGAAAAACTCATAGATGATATTGAAAGCTTGAATCCATCATGGGAATTAAAATATATTCCATATTTACATGCAGGATGGAAGCCTTTTTTAATATCTTATAATCCTGAAATGGTTGATGATTTTGAGCTTGTTGAGATACTCAGAAGAGATAAGAGAATTGATAGGATTGAACCCTATTGGGTACGTATTCATTTAGAAGAGAAATTATGAAAACAACTTTATTATACTTCTTCCTAATAGTTTGTTTTACAAACTTTTTGTTTTCAGATGTCGAGTTTTGTGATCATACAGTGTTGGTGGTTCTCGAATCAAGCCTTAGTGGTTACAGTAGATCACTAGTTGACGAAAGTTTTTTTGGAGATTTTGAAAAAGTATCTATTGAAAATATTTTTCAGATACACAATGAGAATGCAATAAATGCTCTGAACGAAAAAGCAGAAAGAAATGGAAAAAATGATTTTAGGTCGATATATAAAATCACTCTCCTTTACAAAGATAAAGCAAAAGTTTTAATCGGTCAGAAGTAAAAAACAAAAGTTGTTGACAAGAATGAGGAAAAAATAAAATGTCGCAAAAATAAACAATTTATCCCATAAGTGGACATAATGGAGGAAAAGAAAATGTTTATGACACTAAAAATTAGTAAAACAAAGTCAATCGCAGTGATAGTTCTTGTGATTGTTGTTTTGATGGTAGCTATGAGTTGTACTGAAAGTAATCCTTTCAGTTTACCAAAAAATCCTAATCCCGTAACGGGAAATCTCGTTATTGGGGAGATTGGATTCATATTGAATCAAGGAGAAAATCTTGATGATTTACTTTTATCCTATTCAGATTTTGAATTTCGATTTATCGCAAATGATTTAAATGAAAACTGGTATGAATTTGCATTCAACTATAATCAGAAAGATGGAACAGAGCTTGATGAAATGCTTCTAAGAGACCCAAGGGTTGATAATATAGAAGATTCTCATTTATTACCCGGCTGGATACGGGGTGAGCTATTAGCAGGGTTTTATCGTCACAGCCCAGATGAGCTAAATGAATTTCTAAGATTGTTTTCTGATTATGACTTCAGAATAATATCTCATGCAGAAACGACAAACCATTTTCGCTTTTCGTTCAATCCAGACTTGATAGATGAATATGAAATTCTCGATATGGTAAGAAAACATCCATTAGTCTGGAGAGCTGAGTTCAATGGACCATGGCGATTTTGGATGTCTGGGGTATTGTTGGTTCAAATAGAAAAACATTTTATAGATGAAGTAACGAGCTTTTATATAAAGCATGGTGTCGATATTAGATTCATGATAGAGAATGATCCTATGCCGAGACCTTTTATGTTAGCTTTCTTTGAATACGATCAAATAGACGAATTTAAGCTAGTTGATATATTAAATAATGATCAAAGAGTTTACTGGGCTGAGTTCGCATTTATATTTCAAACATTTAACAAAAGCGGTGAACAATGAAAAAGTTATGTTATTTTTTTGTATTGCTACTTTGTCTATAAGGGGATTGCTTCTTGAGGATAATAATAGAGACCTCGTAAAGGCGGGAGGGGTGGTAGTGACACGGAGATTGCTTCGTGAGGATAGCAAGAAGAGACATCACAAAGACAGAAAATTCATAATAGAATAAAAGACGAGAAGTCGTTTGCGCAGAGATTTTAGCTCCGTAGAAAGAAATATAAGCACCATGTTGCATCTTGTATGGATGCTACAAAACGTGTCAATAGCTTGGTTGCATCCCTTCGGGATGCGGTTTTGTGGTTATACATCATTTTCTACCGAGCTTCACAAACCTAAGAGGCTTATGTAAGGTAAAATTTTATTAACTGATATTTCCGAGTGTGCTAACATGTTAAAAAATATATAATTATCTAAAAATAGTTCTTGACAAAAAGCCTCCTTATATTATTGTAGTATTGAAAGATACAGAATAATTAAAAAGGAGACTTCAATGTCATTATTAAAATATCATCAAATTAGTCAAGTAAAATCTGAGGCGATTAATACTTCATCACTCGAAACGTTATTGAAAGGTTTTCGAATAAGGTCATTACTCACTAGGAAAGGCATCTCAAGAGGTAATGGAATACAAGTTATACAATTGATATATACCTTGTTTTTGATGTTGTTTCAAAACAAACGTTCAATATCAGAAGCCTTGAAGCATTTAGACCAGACATGTAAAAAGACAACCATCAATGATTTCTTAAACAATCCGTTTTTCAAATGGCGACCCTTGTTGCTTTCTGTAGCACAGCAGTTTAGCAAGAAATATAAGCACGATGAGGATAAATACAATGTTCTCATCATTGATGACACGTCTAAAAAGAAAACTGGTAAATTTGTAGAGGGTTTATCTTATTTTTATGATCATTCTATTCATAGCTACTACAAAGGCTACCAGGTAGTTTTAGCAGCATGGAGCAATCTACGAACCTGTATACCTTTTGATATTGTTTTAAAAACAGGCAAAAAACGATGTAAACATTCCAAACGCTGTGATTATCCGATAGAAAGCCACACTCACAAGAGATATTTAGAATCCCGAAAATCAAAGACAAAAATATCTATCGCTATGATTGGCAGAGCATTGCGTTATAGGATACAATTTGATTATTTATTATGGGA
>WRLO01000176.1 GCA_009777575.1 Candidatus Cloacimonadota bacterium | reverse complement strand
AACTCTTTTACTGAGATTGTCCCTGCTCCTCCCACACCTATTTTAAACTATCGTATATGGGTTTCAACAGCTTATGCAATGAGAGCAGATATAAACGCTGACCCGAATACCCTGGTGCCTGATATACTGGTTCCAGCCGAAGAGGCTCTGGATACTGCATTGGAATATCTGAGAGGATTAGAGCGAGGACTGTGAGGTAGATATGTATTATGTTCTGCAATTTTTATTGCATATAAGGAGACATAAACTATAGATTATGGATTTTATAGAAGCTAAGACAATTGTAACTAATGGTGGTCCAAATGATTACTATTTGAAATCAGAATATGTTATGAATATATACCGTGGCTGTGATCATGGTTGCATATATTGTTATGCCAGAAGCAATTATTATGAAAAAACTGATAATTTTGATAAAGTAAGGGCAAAACAGGATGCATTACGAATAGTCCGTGACGATCTTCTCAAAAAAAAGAAAAAAGGAGTTATATTAACAGGCGGTGTATCAGATCCGTATAACTCTAAAGAAAAGGAATATAAACTAACGAGAAACGCTTTAGAACTAATTAATGCGTTTAGTTTTGGAATTTGCATTATTACGAAAAGTGATTTGGTAAAAAGAGATACGGATATTTTATTAGATATAAAAGAGCATTCGCCTACAAGTGTAAATTTTTCCATTACCTGTTCTGATGATGAGATGTGTAGGAAAGTAGAACCTTTTGCATCAACTACAACAGAGCGATTTGAAGCCATAGAGCATTTATCAAAAAATGGAATAATAACAGGTGTATTAATAGACCCTGTTATTCCGTATATAACAGATAGCACTGAAAACATACAAGAGCTTGTGAAAAAAGCAAAGGCTCATGGGGCAAAATATGTATACATATCCACTCTTGTTACTATGGCAGACGTGCAACGTGACTATTTCTATCAAGAAGCAGAAAAACATTATCCCGGAATCTCTGAGAAATATAAAGAAAGATTTAAAAATTATTACCGATGTTATTCACCTTATAGTAAAAAATTATGGAAAACATTTGTAGAATCATGTGAAAAGCAAGGCATAAACTATGATATGCCAACAGCTAACGAAATGATCAGACGTGATTATGATATATTTTCAACAATAGAACAGCTAAAACTGCCTTTTGATGTTTGAGATGAAATGTTGTTGTTATATACCGAAAGATGAATAAAGAAAATCGCTCTTATGAAAAAGTGCGTTGGAATGGTTTTGACTTGTTTGTATAACCTTTACAATCAAGGCATGAAACGGAAATCAAGAGGAATAGAATTGATAGAGTTAGGGCAATTGAATGTCTTTTAGAGAAATAAAATAAAAAGTCTCAAGTGAGATTAATCTATCAATTCCATTTTTTCATTGACAAAAAAGATGAACTGTAAAAAATGGAACTCAAAATAACAAATTTATGTAAACAATAAAAGGACACTATGGATAAAACAAAATCAGATAAAATAATAACCAAATATATAAAAAAGATTTATGGATTTTCACTTTCAAAGACGAAGAACATTGATCTTGCAGAAGAGCTGGCATCGAGGATTACTTTTGAAGCATATAAATCTCTTTTGAATTCGGATGAAGTTGAAAATATAGACGGTTATATATATCGAATTTCGCAGAATGTATATAATCGTTTTATGTCAGAGGAAATTGCGGAAAAGGAGCTTTCCGAAAAAACGATAGAACCTTTGGTAGAGCAATATAATGACAAAGAGGATGAATATCTTAAGCTGAGAAATGCGATAGCCTATCTCAGTAAAACCCAAAGAGAAGTAGTGGTAATGCACTATTATGACAAGAAAAAAATAAAAGATATTGCTAAAAAACTTTGTATATCTTTGGAAAATGTTAAATGGCACCTATTTGAGGCAAGGAATAAATTAAAAGATGGATATAGTGAGCAAGGCAATTTATATAAGTCTGATTATATAAAGCTGATAAATATCGCAAATTTTGGTTCACCAGGTCCACTGCATATAGAAGTTCCCTTTTTCTTCACTTCCACTCTTTCGCAAAATATTGTCTATTCTGCTTATGATAAAGCAAAAACCGCTACAGAGATAGCAAAAAAGCTTGGCGTGCCAGCAGTTTTTGTAGAGAATGAAGTCGAGCACCTTATTGAAAGCAATTTTATGACGATGTCGGTAGGAAATAAATTGAGGTCAAATATTTTCATAGATAAGCCAAATATCGAAAAAGCAAAAAAGATAGATGCTATTGTAACAAAATATGCTTATAAAATCTATGAAGACTATATCCCAGAGCTTTTGAAAGCGATAAAACTATATGATCGGGCACTTATTTACACCCCAAATAATGATGTAAATTTCTTCTTGTGGACAATGATATGTTATGCTTGCTACAAAAAGTTGGCTTTTAAAGATAAAACAACTGAAATCATCAAACATATTCAAAAACGAAGATATTATGGAGAAAACATAGCTCTTGCCACACTAGAAGAACCAAATAAACATACCTCAAACAAAACAGAGATGTATATCGATGAGAATTTTTGGGGTAGCCCTCCAGATTTTTACCCGTATGAAACATGGCAATTTACCTCAAAATTGGATGATAGAAGCGACAGAAGCATAGATTGGATGTATAACCAATTTGAAAACCTTTATGACTTTTTAGCAGGTAGAATCACAAAGGATATCAAACACATATACACATATAAAAATCTTTTTGATAAAGGATTTATCATATCAAAAAGAAGCAGCGAGGTAGCAAATATCGTAATCACAAAACTTTCCGAAGAGGAGTTTAGCGAAATCCTACCACCTGTCTCAGCACATTTAAAAAAATTAAGTGAGCAGATAGACGAGGAACAATTCAATATCCTGAAAAAAGATGTCCCTAAAAATATGCATGATATATGTAGAGCCATAAATATAAATAGGTTAGCCGCAGGTGATATCAGAGTAAGCCTTGTCGAATTACTTTTGAAAAATAACATTCTCAAACCCTTGAAAAAGAACCAAAGAATGTCTGTAAACACTATAATGTTCAATGGGATAATGCCAACCAGTGTAGTGCCAGAGCTTGCCTCTGTGCTTTAACAGGAGACCAATAAATGACAGAAAAAGGAATTTATTCAATAAAACCCATAAAACTTACAGATATTGAGTATCTCGGAAATCTGGGCACTGATGCTATTCAAACAGACTATATTTTATCAAAGCTGATAACTCAAAACATCCTTTATTCAGCTTATCATAAACCTTTGACCATCTCTGAAATTGCTGAAAAACTAAGTATTGAGCCTTTTATCGCTGAAGAAGAAGTAAATTTTTTGGAAAGGAATGGCTTTATGGAAAAAATCGCAGCAGAGAAATATCAAACAAATATGTATATCGCCGATATCCCAGATGAATCCTCTGAAATCATGCATGCCCTGTATGTCAAATTTGCAGAAAATATCTGCAACAGCTATATCCCGCTTGTTTTTAAACAGCTGAAAGATTATGATCCCAAAAGATTTTACACCCCAAACAACGACTTCAATTTCCTGATGTGGGCTATGTCAATGTTCGCTTGTAATAAAAAAATAGAAAATTTAGAAGCCGAAAGAAAATTAAACCAGCATTATGTCATTCGTACTGATGGAACAGAAAATATCGCTTTCACCGCTTTAGAAAAAGACTTCAACAATTCCTTTAACAAAGAAATTTATAAAAGCTACTTGGCAGTAGAGCATGAGTTTACGGCAGAGGACTTGTACCCAATAAAGACTTGGCAATTTAACACATATTATGACAATAGG
>WRLO01000175.1 GCA_009777575.1 Candidatus Cloacimonadota bacterium | reverse complement strand
TTAAAAATTATGGATTGCTTCGCGGCATGGGATAATGCTTTATAGACAATCTTACAGGCTCGCAATGACGGTTAGTGCTATTGATCATGATAGTTCATCCTAGCAGAATTTAACAGTACAAGATTAACCCTACGGATGGGAAGTTTCCACATCGATGGTTCATCCCAAAGGGGTGCGGTAGCTATGAAGTTAAAGGCAATAAAAACGATCTGTATCAACAAGTTTTAGATATCCTGCAGAGAAATCAAGATATAGTAGTCATAGTTGATGAGGCGGACTATGGTTTTAGAAACAAATCAATTCTTACCACAATTCGAGATTGGGTAGATGAATCACTTGCTACTTTTGTGTTGATAGCAATGGATAGGAGCAAAGGAGAAAATGCAAAGCATGCATAGCCATTTTCTAAGTTGAACAATTATCTATGGGAAAACAGTTGGGTACAAAACATAACGACCATCAGCTTCATGGAAAATTGAAAGACTTTCGAGAGTGCTATATTACGGCAGATTGGTTGCTTGTTTAACGAATTGATAATGATATTATGATTTTATGGTTAATGGAAACAGGTACTCATGCTGATTTGTTTTAGTGTCAAATCATTTTTGCTTTTCCCAAAAGTTATTTTTTCTAACCTTATTGTGAAACCGTTGACAAACAAAACGGATGACTTGCTGGGTCAAACATTACTGTAGACGTCTCATAAAATTGTACTTCGGATTTTATTGCACCATTTTTTATTGCCAGTTCCTCAGCTTCTTTTAAGTCATCGACTAGAAAGTCAATATGAGCCATCTGCTGTTGTTTATCTGCTTTCCATGGCCATGTAGGTGGTATATAATTTTCCACTGTTTGAAAAACAAGCAATATACCCTCAGGAGTTCTCAAACATGCCCATTCTTCACTAGAAATCTCTTTTTCCCAGCCAGTGAGTTTAACATAAAAATCGGCTAATTCGTTGGCATTGGGGCAGTCAAATGTAATACCTATGATAGATTTTATCATACTAATTCCTTTCATTTATAAGACTATTTGTAATATCTTCTTGCGACAGTCCTATATCAAGGCATGCGCACATTTCTAAATTTTCTGGTAAATCCTTACGATTGCCTTTTCGTTTTAAGTGAAGCAAGTTAATAATGTCATCAATCACAGATTCATCACGCACCTCGAAACCAAGCCATTTGCCATCATGTAGAGCTTCTGCCTCATCATATTGTTTACGAACTATTTCTCCAAACATATCCCTCTGTTCGTCAAACTTTCCCTGTTCAACTTTTCCGAGAGTAACACGAGCCAAAAAATATCCATTACGAAGACTCAAACATATTAAAGGTTTTCCACTACAACGAATAAACAAGTTATTATAGTGTTTATGTGTAGGTTTACCTTCTGCCCATCTTTCGTCTATGGTATAATGATAACGGATATACCCTAATAGCTTTTCCCACGCAGAACTTGCAGTGTCAAGCATTGCTTTTACTTCCTCATAAGGTTTAGTTGGTCTTTCCATAAAATCCTCTTAATTCTTTTAATTATCCTTTGTGATTTTGATATTTTTGTTATTTTCTTCAGTTATGAGCAATTTTCTTTGTAATAAACGCTCTTTGGTCTCAGCAAGTATTGCTTGGATTTTTTGTTCAAACTCAGCTTTAGGAGGCAAGGTAGTCCAGTATTCTGCCACTAATATCCCATCTTTATCCATTTCCAAAAGTTCTATCTGTTCACGATTGTTCCCACTTGCACATAGGATTAGTCCTATCGGCTCATTCTCGTCTTCTTGCCTTTCATAACGGTTTAGCCATTTTAAGTATAATTTCATTTGTCCGCTATGACTTGCTTCAAATTTGCCTTGTTTTAATTCAATAGCAACTAAACGTTTTAGATTTCTATTAAAAAACAATAAATCAAGCCTATGATCTGCTCCATCTATTATCATTCGTTTTTGTCGTTCTACAAAAGCAAACCCTTTACCAAACTCAAGGATAAACTTCTCAAGTTCACGCAGAATAGCATCCTCTAAGTCGGCTTCCAGATATTCATCTTTTAATCCCAAAATATCAAACAAATATGGGTCTTTGAAAACATTAAGTGGGATGTGATCTGTATCGGTTATTTGGGTGTTAGCGATTTCTCTACGCTCGTAGGTTTTGCGATAAATCATTTCTCGCAATTTATCTCGACCAATGAGTCCTTGGGATGCTTCATTCAAATAAAATAGCTTCGCATCTATTGTTTTCAATGGCAATATTTCAACAATATGCGCCCAACTTAATTGTGTAGCGGATGGCGACACAATTTTAAAGTCTGGAAATTGCTCTGCAAACTGCATCATTCTACGGACATTTCTTAGCTCAAAACTTCTTCCATACTTTGTTGCTAATTGTGTAGCGAGCTGCGACACAATTTGCTTACCGAAATCAGCACGCTTGTTTTCCAAGATATCGCAGTTTATACACTGCCCGATTTTCCAGAATAACAAAACAGTTGTTGCACTCGCTTGTTTGTAAATAGCCTTTCGACTTTGTTCTATCAGCTTCGATATTTCATCGAAGAGAATTGAATCGTTATTTATTGAATTCATAATTTATATACCTTCATGTTTTATATTTATATCAATTTCTTTGACAAGACTACCCTGCTTATAGGGATTAACTTTTTGAATTATATTATCTTTTTTAAACAAAGACCCTGTATTTTTAAACCAAAAACCAATACCTGCTTTTTCGCACTGTTCTCTGATATTTAGTACCCATTCAAAATCACACAATCGAGCTTCTCGACTTGTCTCCCCACCTACTGTCACACTTTTGAGGCTATTGATATATTTTGATAAATAAATAGGTTCTAATAAAGGTGCACATGCTACAAATCGTCTTTTGATAGGATATGATATAAATAACGGAAGTCTATAATCTGCTAACTCTTGATTTTCAACAGAACAACCTATCATTACATTGTCGTAGCCATCACCCCAATCATTGGGTAAAGCCACTAAAAATCTGTCTATTCTCTTTGTGAGAATCAGAAAATCAAGGTCTGCTCTTTGTTTTATCATCGACCAAGCTTCCTCTCTGTATTCATCAGCCTCAGAAATGAAGAAATCTGTAGCAAAGCAAGTATTTACCGTTTTATTGCTGGGTATTTTGTATGCACCTTTTTTATTTTGGGTTATTGGGTTATAAAAATCATCTGTTTTATAAACAGTGTTTTGACCAAATCTTTTAGAGTAAGGTCCATAATAATAACAATACGAACATCCGTCACTTACCTTGTAACATCCTGTCCATGGTTCCCAATTCATTTCGTTATCTCCTTTTCACTGGTATTCTTATTTACTTATATGGAACGAAAAATCAAATCACTGCTTTTTTGTCAACCGAAAAATTTCATATTGCTTGTGAATAAAGAAACATATTGTATCCAAGAAATAGGATTAGAATCCTTCGTTTGTTTAAATGAAGAAACTAGAGAAGCATTTATGGGGTGATAAAATTGTATAATCTTCATTTTTGCAATTCTTTAAGAACATCATTTACATACTCAAAAAATATTTTTTCCTGTTCCAAAAGCCAATTATTTAGCTTTAATTCTGAATATAATTCTTGTTCTTCTGTTGTCAAATTTGGTGCGTGGTTATCTTTTATCGTTCCTGAAACAATGTCATTCTCAAATTGTTTCAAAGTTTTTCTATCCATAAAAATACTTTTTTCATGAGGGAAATATTCTCTAGAATGACCAATATTCAATTGTTCTGAAATATTGTTAAAATCATATTCAAATTCATCCCATAATTTTTTACAATGCTCTTTTTCAAGTGTACCTAAATATA
>WRLO01000174.1 GCA_009777575.1 Candidatus Cloacimonadota bacterium | reverse complement strand
AAATTTATAAAGAAAATATTTAGATAGGTATTTGATTTTTTCCCTGTCTTTAAAAAAGACTGTGTCTTATGTATGATCTGTGTCAAATCATGCCCCGTAACTGCTATTTATAAAAAAAATAAAAAACTATACATAACACCTAAAAAATGTATAAAATGCTTTTGCTGCCACGAAATGTGTCCCCTCGGAATGATAGAATTAAAGAGGACTATCGTGGCTAAGTTATTGTTTTTTAGACGGAGAAAATGAGGTGAAAACAATATTTTATCATTAGTAAAAAAACTTTTTCAGAACTTCACTAAAACATAAGGAGAATAGCCATGAAAACACAAATACAGAGAGAGGAATTTATTAACAGCTACAAAGAGATCGTGAAGGATGCTTTATACCTTGCCACGATAAATATAAAAAAAGGTATATTGGGTCTTTCTAAAGTCATCGACAAACAAAAAGTTGAAAAGAGAGACATTCTACATTACGGATTACATCTTTTAGATAGCGCTGTTGAAAAGTTTATTATAAGGCGAATATTATCCAACATTATCAAGCAAGACAATGAAGAAGGAAGTCGTGAACTAAAAATTATCCAGAGAAAAGCTGTAGAAAACATAATAGATCGAATAGAACCTAAAGTGTTACTACATTTGCTCAATTCATTTACAGATATTACAATCGACAGTGAACATTATAAAGAACTTGAGAACTATCTTAAAGAAATTAACTGTAGTTTTTAAAGAACAAAAGAAATGAACATTTTATGAAAAAACTATTAGCAGCAGAGTTTACCTCCGCCCCATTTTCAACTATGTAAATAATTCAGTAGCGACGGGTTAGCCCTAATCAATAACTTCTTTTATATAAATACTTTACCTCTATAAATGATTTTAAATCGTAACTCTATAAAATTAAATGCTTTATGCAGGCAACCTCCAAGCAACGTCCAAGAAAGAAAAATCCAAAATCCAAGTAATTTTTGGATGCTCGGATCTTGCTTGGACGTTGCTTCCTAAATTCATTTTTAACATATAACAATGTTTTTATTCTATCATTCAACTAAGATTAGGTCTTTATCAATACCTAATGAAGCCAATATTAATCTTTGGGTTTTAGTGATTATTGTTAGAACCTGCTTCATATCAGACAGTATAACAGATTTAATCTTTTTTAACTCTATCAATACTTTTTCAAATGTATATTGTTTTGTTGCCTCGTTTCTTTTTATCAAGTTAAGCATATGGGAGCGCAGAATAAGTGCGAGAAATCCGACAAATATTTTCCCTTCAGTTGTTTTCATTTGGTGGGTTCGTAACCTGCCAAAATCAAGGTCATTTTTGAACTGATCAAAATGTTTTTCGATAATATCTTTTCCACGATAAATTTTTAACACTTCCGCACTTGTTAAATCTGGATTATTTGTCAGTAAAATAAAATAACCCATTGTTTTTAGTTTTTTGTTTGCTTTTTGGTGGTCTATTTTATAGCTAAACGAACTTGATGCTTTTTCTTCAATCTTAAAATAAGCATTATAGCGATTGGGTATTGTCTTAGAATGACTTAATTTATCGAGTTCCATCTGTAATTTATCAATATAGTCATAATGTGCTTCGATTTCAGATGTTTTTCTGCTGTTTGAATAAAATACATGAGCGTATAGATTGTTACCATCCAACAATACCGGCTTTTGTGTTCCATAAACTTTATAGTCTTTGATCCATTTCTCACCATCCTCTATATCTATTGACGCACTGTTTATTAACTGATGATATTCATCTTTAGAGCTTGGCATTATGGTGATAAATGAATATTGATTTTCAAGAAGAAAGGAAAGATTCGCTTTTGAAACAAAACCTTCGTCGATGACAAAGGTAGTTTTATTTATACCAATGTCTTTAGCATTAAGAAGCATATATTCTAAACTGGCAACATCAGGAATACTGCCACTGTAGGCATTATAATAAACAGGCATATTGGATGTCGTTCCGTAAAACATACCATAATTTACCATCGGAAGTTTTTCATTATCTCGATTATAACCATATTCAGCTAGTTCTATATTTCGAGAATAGGTAGAAATTGAGGTAACATCGTAAGCTATATATTCCTGTTCACTACGATATTTTACCCACTCTTTAAAAAATTGTTGCCTCTCTTCATAAGTAATTGATGAGAATAACTTGCTGCACTGACCATCATTGAAGCTAGCCACGAAATCAATCTTTGTCTCATCAAACCAATCCTCAATATATGACATTACACCGCCATGAGTAACGATATAAAAAGCAACTGCAAGCATTTGTTCCCATTTTGAAGGAAAACTATTTTGTAAAACTCCCAATAATCCTGTCTGCTTGGCAATATGTAGCATCACGGCAGAAATACCATAACTCTGCATTTTATTTATGGTTAGTTGTTCTTTTTTCTTGTTATCAACAGGTTTATCAGAGATGATGTCTGGGTTATTTTTTCTTTCCATAGCTCGTCTCATCCGACCATCTGTTGGAGTTATTTCTTTGGTTACAGGATTATATCTTCCGACAAGCTTCCTGTGACAGCGAGCTTGCTTTAGTTCTTTGTTCCAATACCCTTGGGATTCATATGCATAATACAGATTAGTGCGTTTGTTACGTTGAATAACTATTGCCATTATTACCTCATTGTTACATGTATTTATTATATAACATGTAACAATCGACAATGTTACAATATAATTAAGGAGTTTGGCATTTATTTTATGACATTGTTATATGTTGAAAATGAATTTAGGACAGAAGAAATAGATTATACTGCAAAACTTACAATTACTCATATAGATACCGCTAGAGAAGAGCCTTATGTATTTGAAATAAATCTCACAGGAACTGGTTTTGTTTCACCTCCACCCCCTCCCGCTAATTTAACAGCACCTGTAGATGGAGCTACTAATGTAGCCTTAAAACCTACATTTACTTGGGTCAGAGATTTTCCAGATCCTATTTTAGAAGAACAAGTATTACGTATTTCCTTATCAGCAGATATGACTGATTTTATCCCAGTAACTCATGGTGCTATTACTGCTACTATGGGAAGCACTACTTTAACTTCTGACCTTGAATATAACACCAAATATTTCTGGCGTATAGATCGCCGTAGAGGAGCTGGCGCAGCAGCTGTTTGGAGCTATAGTGAAGTCAGGTCGTTTACTACTGAAACGACAATAGAACCTCCTATTTTCAGTATTGCTTTTGCTGAACCTGATTTTGGAGATGTATTAGTAGGAGAAAACCATTTAGCTCCTTTCTCTATAACAAATACATCAAATGAACCTATCAGTGTTTATTTAGAATTTGAAAATGATTATGATGGAGTGTTTAACATAATGTTATCTGGTAATATAGTACTTCCACAATTGATGGCTCTTATACCTATCCCAGCAGGCTATACTTTGAGTTTTGAAATTCTCTTTAGTCCTGCTGAAGTTCAAAGCTATAATACAAATTTTATCATAACTCATTTTATCGATGGCGCACTAGGTGATTTCTCCATAGAAATACCTATAACAGGTGCTGGTTATATGGCTACTACTCCACCTCCCGGACAAGTCACTTTGGTTTCGCCTACAAATGGTGCTACAGGTCAACCTCTCCGTCCTACTTTATCATGGCAGCAGCCTGAAGGAACTGTCACGGGTTATTATGTTTACAGAGGAACTACTGCTAACCCATCGACAAACCAAGCGAATTTGGTTTATACAGCTCCGAATGAGACAACGCTTTCATGGACTCATACAACAGACTTAGAGCATAACACTATGTATCATTGGCAAGTAGTTGCTATTAATTCCACTGGAAACGGAGAAGCAAGTGCTTCATGGAGTTTTACTACTCTGAGTCCGATAACAAATCCACCACAAAATCTCG
>WRLO01000173.1 GCA_009777575.1 Candidatus Cloacimonadota bacterium | reverse complement strand
AGAATAGCTGTTGTTTACTTTCACCTTCATTTTGGTTCGTTGCATTGTGAGTTTTATTAGTTTAATCAGTTTATCTGGGATGTTGTATTTGGTTAAACTGTTATATATTGCATCTCTATTGACTGTATCGAAAGCTTGTGAGAAGTCTATAAATATATTATGTAAATCAATATTATACTCATGGCATTTCTCGTATATCTGTCTCACAATAAATATGTTATCTATTGTTGATCTGTTAGGTCTGAATCCCATTTGGTAATTTCCGATTTCTGGTTCAATTATTTTACTTAGGCGGTTGTATAATAGTATTGCAAAAATTTTGTATGTTATATTCAATAGGGATATCCCTCTGTAATTATTGCATTGTTTTCTATCCCCTTTTTTATATATTGGGCACAGGATTCCTTCTGACCATTCACTTGGTATTTTTTCTTGTTTCCATATCTTCACTATTAATTGATGTATTTTCTGTTTTAGTATGAGACCTCCATTTTTAATAAATTCCGGTAGTATTTCATCAGGACCAGCAGCTTTGTTGGGTTTCATGTTTTTAATTATTTCGTTAATTTCTTCAAATGATGGCTCCTCTAGTTCTAGGTTATTTATTGGACCCTCACATGGTTTTATTCTATTTATTCTTTCAAACTCAGGATTTAGTAATTCTTTAAAATATTGTTGCCATCTTTCCAGAATTTGTTTTGTTTCTGATAGTATGTTGCCGTCTTTATCCTTACATACCAATGTCATTGTAGTGGGTAGATTAGTTAAGTTTCTAACATCTTTATAGAATTTTCTCGTGTCCTTTTTCCTATTTGTTTCATTTAGTTCTTTAATTTTCCTTTCTATCCATTCCTTTTTCTTTCTTCTGCAAGTTCTATTAGCTTCTGTTCTTTTTTGTTGATAAATATCCAAATTTGCTCTTGTTTTCCTTATTAGACATTTCCCTCTTGCTTCGTTCTTTTCTTGAATTGCTCTCTTACATTCATCGTCCCACCAATGGTTAGCATTCTTTGCATCTTTTGATAATTTAAATTCTTTCGCAGCCTCTAATATCACCTGTTTTAGATTCTGCCAATCTTGATTAATATCTGTTTCCTCTTCTATTTCTTGCAGCTTTGTTTGTATGTTTTCTTGGTATTTGTTAATTTTCTCTCTTTGATTTAGTAGTTGTCTATCCCATTTATGCTTTTGGATTTGTTTGTTTTTGACTGGTATTAGCTTTTGTTTAATTTTAATATGTACCAGAAAATGGTCAGAATCACAATTATAACCTCTTTTTGATCTAACATCGTGTATCAATCTCATTTTTTCTTTGCTAACCATAACGTGGTCAATTTGATTTGTTGTTTGATGATCAGGGGATGTCCACGTTCCAATATGGATTTTCTTATGTTGAAAGTTAGTGCTTGTCAGAAACATGTCATTGCTGATGGCATAATTTGCTACCATTTCTCCATTTTCATTAGAAATGTCGTGCAAGGTATGACGGCCTACTACTTGGCTAAATACTTTTTCTTTCCCTAATTTGGCATTCATGTCACCCAATATAATTGTTACATCATGTTTTGGTACTCTATCCTGAGTTCTCTGTAATTCCTCGTAAAATTGTTCTTTGATTTCCTCTTCTTTATCTTCCGTTGGAGCATATATATTTATTAGAGTAATATTGTAAAATTTTCCTTTTACTCTTAATTTACATATACGGTCAGAAATTGGTTCAAAGCCCAGTATTTTGTTCATTGCCGATTTTTGTATTATGAATCCTGTTCCAGCTTGGCCTGTGGTACTGGGATTACAGCTATAATATATTGAGTATTTATCTTTCTTTAGTAAACCATATCCTCTCCATCTTATTTCTTGGAGTGCAACTATTTGTATTTGGGAGCCAACAACTTGATCCGCAATTTCTTGCATCTTTCCGGCTTTCAGCATTGTGTTAACATTCCATGTTCCTATATCAATTAGTTCCTTCTTCATCCTTTCAACATGCCTAGGTCTTCCTAAAATCATCTGTCCGGCGTTTCGTTGTCGAGCTTTTTTAGCAAGCAGTTTTCCTGTGTGAGGGAGCTGGCCTCACAACAAACCCCCAACTTGGAGGACCAGGATTTGACTAGGGTTATCTCCCCTAGATGGGTTGCCTTCACCATGGCTGAGGACTCGCATCTAGCCCTGGATTCCCATCCAGCAGCTACAGCTCCCATCTAGCCCCCTCGTAACCCTGAGGACGGGGCCCTTAACAGGTGCTACCTCCCGGACCAGGAGGACCTGTAGCTCGCAATGGCAGGGGCGCTACTCCCTGAGGTACTATCTCCAAGAGAGTTCCTACCCGTTACCATCCCCCAACCTGGAGGACCAGGGCATCCCCTTTTGTCTGGGTCATCACCTTTGACCTGTCTGGCATGGAAGACCCTACCAGTAGCAAGCTACCGCCAGCATAGCTCTTAGGATCATATGACCTCACAAGCCCCACCACTACGTTAAAGTATCGATGCCTTCTGGGGGAGGGGGGGTGGGGGTTGAATATCTGTGACTTTTATTATGTTTGGGGACTAAACTTATTTCTCTTTCTCAAGCCAGCGGTCCTGCTGCTAAAAGTGCCATCTCTCAGAGCAAGTAGCCATTTTGGACAGGAGGGTAATGTGGCTTGAACAAATTCACTGTTCTTGACATTTATGAGAAGTAAATAAACTTTATATGAATCGTTGGTTTAATATGATTTTTCAGTTTCATAGTTATCAAACTGCAAACCAAGGAATTTTGTCTTTACAGACTCTTCTATATGTTTCTTATTATAATGAACCCTTAATGCATTATGGAGAATTATGCATTATAAATTTCATTATATCTGTTTTCTAAATTTAGGGCCATCTCATTGGCAGTAAATCTATGGGTTATAACTACACGTATGTTAGGAGTAGAGCAGAAATGATTGAAGTTTTTACTAGAAATTGACATGAGTGTTATCAGTGATTGTTACAGATTCTGATCTGATGCTTGTTCTTGGTGGAAGTTTATTTGTATATATTATAAAAAGTAATTGTCTTAGAATTGACTTGTGGGGAAATTCATGTTCTGTTTGCTGGTGTGATAAAAAAAAATTGTCCTCAGATAATTTTCTTTTGGCCTTTTGTCTTCTGTATCCTTGGTAGCAGCAGAACCAATTTGCATCTGTTCCTTGAATGCCTTAACACTTTGCTGACTGGATGGTCCTGTAACTAAATACCCCCAGTTCCTGGATGTTTTTAATGTTTGGAAAGTTTATAACCAACCTACCTCTTGATATGTTGTCTTTTTCCCCTCTCATGCAGTATGCTGGTTATGTCCTGTTCACCTGTCCTAATTCTTGTAATTGATATAATAATTAGGAGACAGATATGTAGGACCGGTTACTAGCTAGTGATAGAGTCATGAATTGTACTTGAGGGAATCTAGGTGGATGTTTTCAGAGGCATTGTACCTAGTTCTTGGTTTTAATTAAACAGCTGGAAGAAATAAGTTTACAATTATTTACTTGAATAAACAATGTTGGTTGCTACACAAAGTTATGAATTACAATTCTTTGATGATAACTGTTGTCTTGCGACACTGAAATACACTTTATCACAAAACCGACGCTTCTACATATAAGTAAGTGCAACTGAACAATACAGTTTTTTCTTTAGGATGGTTCTAAATGTCGAGGAAAAATTAACACATCAGGTACAAACCTGTTTTCATACACTCCACTTCACTTTCCTGCGGTCATGTTTCAACACCCAACAATTTCTAACTATGACTACAGTTAATTAATAATCCCTATGAGATATGCAGTTTGCGCGTCTACTCTGACTGATGAACTTCCACCGACTATCTGTGGCATCCCTCACCCTTATTAAAATATAAATCTCTATGTAAATTTATGT
>WRLO01000172.1 GCA_009777575.1 Candidatus Cloacimonadota bacterium | reverse complement strand
TATAGTGTCATCTGGGATTTATGCGATGAAAATAGACGACAGGTTAGCTCTGGAGTTTATTTTTATAGAGCTGTAATAGATGGAGAGGTGATTGGTACAAATAGGATGGTGGTGGTGAGGTAATGGAAAATGTAGAATGGAAAATGGAAAATGGATAATGGAGAAAATGGTTGACAAAAATGCTAAGATTAAAATATATGTTTTATCTTGTAGGGAAATGTCTTTCCTACTGAACATGTAAAAGATATAAATAATTTTGGAGGAAACTATGATGAAAAAGATTTTTACAGTCTTTTTTTTAACAATTTTAGCAAGTTTTTTGTTTGCAGAACTTGATTTCTGCGACAGGACAGTGCTTGTCGTATTAGAACCGAGTTTCAGTGAATACACTGGCACTCGTGATGCGAGCTTTTTTGGTAGTTTTGAAAAGGATTCTGTAGAGAACATTTTTCAGATTCATAATCAAGCAGCTATCAATGTCTTAGAAGAAAGTGGTGTGGAGTTTAGGTCGATTTATTTGATAACTCTGCCTACACACGACAAAACTAAAGTGCTTGAAGCGATTGAGGAGTTGAAAACTATCGATGGTATCGAGTATGCTACTCCAAATCATGTATTTACATTAACAAAAGAGCCTAATGACCTGTATTATTTAGATGATATGTTATGGGGTCTAAATGGGACATCAGGAATAAAAGCTCCTGATGCTTGGGATTTTACTACAGGTTCTTCCAATGTGCGTGTTGGTGTTATTGATACTGGTATTTCAGATCATAATGACCTAAATGAAAATACAGCACAGGGTAAAAATTTCAATTATAATATGGTTCCCTTTGATCCAGATGATACTACAGATACTCACGGACATGGTTCACATGTTTCAGGAACAATCGGAGCTGTAGGTAACAATCGTCTTGGTGTGGTAGGTATAAATTGGAATATATCTTTGGTCCCATTGAATGTAGGCGAGTATATCGAAGAAAATATGGTAGTATCTGCCATTGAATATTCTGCAAAATTATGGGGAACAGATGAACAAATCTCTGTTTTAAACTTAAGTCTATCTCAGTATGGAAAAAGCATTGCAGTTAAATCTGCAATAAATAATTATCCAGGTTTATTTATATGGAGTGCAGGAAATGGAATCGTTGATGTAGACAGTTTACGATATATTCATGAATTTGATTTACCAAATTTAATTGCAGTTGGGGCAACAGACATAACTGGGGAAAGGTGGGAGTTTTCCCATTATTCATCATCAAATCAATATGTCCATATATATGCACCTGGAGTAGATATTTTCAGTACATATCTAAATAATGGCTACTATACATGGTCTGGGACAAGTATGGCAGCTCCTCATGTTACAGGAGTTTCTGCGTTGTTATTATCAGTAGACCCCACATTGAATGCAGCAGAGTTAAAGACGATAATCACCACACACTATGACCCAATTCAAATAACACTACCCGGCGGTATTATTCAGATAGTTAAAAAGTTAAATGCGTTTAAAGCGGTATCAAGTATTTTGCCCAATGAAATCGTGATCACTCCAGATGATTGTTTAAAAACAGCATTAAATCATTTAAGCCCTGGTGGCACAATTTACCTCATGTCTGGTATCTATGACCAATGCGGACAATGTAGTCTTTCAGAGCCATATTACTTGTCAAATAAGGATATTTTTTTGATAGGTGATGAGCATTATCCTTCTATTATCACAAGAAGGCTTGTCCTATCAAATGTGTCAAGCGAGACTGTTATCCAAAACATCACCTTTATACCCGATGACTCACAAGCCCCACTTGGTATTGGGATAGAGCTGATAAACTCCACTCCGACCTTAGATAATCTGACTTTTATAATGGAAACAGATTTTGAAACAATAGGGATTTATGCAAATCTGACAAATGGAAATAACAACACCTTGAACATAACAAACTCCAAGTTTTTTAGTAATGGGCAGGATATTGTCGTAGAAAGTATCATTCCATATCATCTATATTTAGAGAGGAATATCTTTAGTTCATCTGGATTATTAGGCTCTACTACTCCAAATACAAGAATTTCACTCATAAATTCACCCAATATTGCAGGTAGCACTGTCAGGCTTATTAACAATACAGAAATAAGAGGAGAACAGGATGTCCACGCTACCAGATTCATAGAGCATAATGTCGATTTGCTAGCAAAAAACAATCTTTTCACAGGTGCGATTTACTCAGATAGACCGAGTGCTACAAACGAGATTTATTATAGCTGGTTTGTCAATCCAAATCAGCAGAATTTTCCACCTAATGCTATCACTGACTATATCTATTATGGAGACCCTGAAATTGATGAAGAGACCTTTCAGCCTCTCTGGACTGAGACTGCCAAATCTGGTCTCATAGATGCAGGTGACCCTGATACAAATGGCAATAGTGTCCCCTGGTGGGAAGACCCAGAGGACCAAGACCCTGATGGGTCGAGGCTTGATATAGGGGCTGTGCCTACCATACCTCATGGATATATCCAGCATAGCTTTAAACCTTTGCAAGTATCGAAGAACAATACTCACGGAGGTTATAATTGGGTCTCATTTCCCTATATGGATAAATTGTTCCAAGGCGATATTGATGGTAGACCTGCAGATGAATTGCATTACAATTTGCATGAATACAATGAAAACTATTTGCTATTGACAGGTGATGATAGGATATTAGACTACATTGATTGGAGGTATAATACTGAAGAAGGCCCTGTAGGTTTTGATAATAATGGTGATTTAGAAGGTGAAACATCTCATATCCTTGACAGCAGGCATGGATATAAAGTCAAAATGCTACCAAATATGGAAAGAGATATAATAGTCAGTGGTTTTCTCGCAGGTCTGGTTGGCAATCCTGACACTTTAATGACCATTTTGCCGGATATTCATACAGTCCATACAGAAATCTGGGTTGGCTATTTCAAAGAACAAAGTGAATGTCCTCTATATGCTCTTCAGGATATAGAACCATGGCTCATCAGTATCCAAACTCAGAGATGGGCTATAGGCAGAAGAGCAAACAACGGACCGTGGATGACTGCTGCCATTAATCCTCAATTAAATTTTGGAGAAGCCGTGGTATTAGTAGCTG
The DNA here is from genome assembly GCA_009777575.1 of Candidatus Cloacimonadota bacterium. GTDB lineage: Bacteria > Cloacimonadota > Cloacimonadia > Cloacimonadales > WRIO01 > WRLO01. Next base: position 789 of record WRLO01000172.1, on the reverse strand, counting down.
AAAATCATCCAGAATTAACTTTTACTTGGAAAATAAGTGAAACTGCCACTAAAGAGAGGTATGAGCACCCGATGGCAATCTTTTTTGAATATGAAGAGCAGATAGATTATGTTCCCATATATGTTCATCTGCCCGAGGAAATGTCTATAGAGGGGATAGGTGAGATAGGGATGTTTGTGAACTCTATATGTGTAGGCGCAGAGCCAATTACTGGTGATATCGTCCAAATCAATGCTTATATACTTGGTATGGACATTGACGATGCTGATATAAAGTTTCAATTTTTTGAGTATGGTTCACGCTCTGGAGCGAGAAATATAGAAAACTATTTAGTTTTTGATACTGAACTTCAAATCTTTCAGACAAAATCTATTGATTTAAACAATGGTGACCGCTTTTATGAAGTATCTTTCAAAGAGGGCGATGTCCATATCCCAGAAATCCCCAAAAAGACATTTTTAGAGGGTAATTTCCCCAATCCTTTTAATCCCTTTACTACTATCAGATACCATCTATCACAGCAGGAAAATGTGAGTCTCAGGATATACAATATCCGTGGTCAGCTGGTCAAGACTCTGGTCAATGAGATACAAGAGGCTGGGGTCTATTCTGTGGTCTGGGAGGGAGATAATGCTCGTGGTTATAGTGTAGCATCTGGGGTGTATTTTTATAGGTTTGAGACGAGTGTGGGAGTGGAAGTGCAGAGGATGGTGCTGCTGAAGTAATGAAGAACAAGGGATTTTAACACAGAGATACCAAGAGAAGGCACAGAGAACACAGAGAGTTCTC
>WRLO01000171.1 GCA_009777575.1 Candidatus Cloacimonadota bacterium | reverse complement strand
AAGGATTACCTGCATCGATAAGACCAGACTTTGTAGTTGTATTCCATAAAGGAGCAAAAGTCTCAGGGTCTATATCTGGATTGCCAGTGTGAATATGGGATATATTGTTGGGTGAAAAACCGATTATAAAATCATCTAAATCTACCGGTTCGTTCATATCCAAAATATTTGTAAACCATGAATAATTGATGGTTTTGTTTGTGGGGTCTGATGTATATATTCTTCGAGTAAATAATGAATTAACAATATTCACTTTTGTTTGACCTAGATTAATCCATAATGCGAAATCACTATTGATCCCATATCCTATTTCTGTATTGTTTTCGTAATTTATTGAATTATCAACAGATGAACTACCATGAAATTTAACAGATGGATATCTGACATCATTATTTGATTCTTTTAAAAATATATTACCAGAAATAAAAATATTATCAAAATGTTCAACAATCGAGATAGTTATATCTGTTGATGAAAGATATGAATTAGAATGTTGAAAAGTTTTATTATTAATAAATTTATTATTAATAATATAAACAAAATTTTCTTTAGAGTATCGATATCTACCACCAATATTTATATTCACTCCTAAAGAACCTGAAAAGTTTTCTTGAAATAAATTGTTTTCTAAAATTAATTTATCTCCTCTGAAGTATAATGAACTTGAAGAGTCTCCAGAATTATATTTAAAAACGCTATTTTTAACTGAGAGATATGGAATATTTTGAGCAAAAATAGCACTTTTATGAAATGAATGGTCATTTAATATGTCACCTATAAATAAACAATCTGTTATCAGATACTCTTCTTCAGTTTCGATGTTTATATAAATTGCAATATCATTATTTTTGAATATGATATTTTCTATGCATGGTCCTTGATTTCCTGTTATTTGCAATGCTGTAGTGGCATTGATTATCTCGATATCGCTGATTTTATTTTGAATAGTAATATCTTTAAAAACAAATCCTAATTCATCTTCACAATCAATGATTGGTTTAATATCACCTTGACTCATACCTATAAGTGTTATATTTTTGTTACGCCATACTATGTTTTTATTACCTTCTCCAGAAAACGTCTCTGGAAACAGTATAATTGTAGCATTAACGAATACAAAATCTATTGCGGCTTGAATAGTTCCAAAATAGAGTATATCGTCTATCAGATTTTCATTATTTGTTACATACACTGTTTGATTGGGTTGTACTTGTGGTATTATTATATCGAATGAAATAGTATCATTAGCATATCCGATATTTACTATATTCAACCCTCCTTGACTATTGTCCTGAAGCAAAGGCTCTGGATTAGTACCAGCATGGATAGCTGTTCTTCCCACATTTAAAGAAAAATAAGCCTCTGTGGGATCATTTAAAATTGTTCCATCATTTAGGATTTCTATAGGACTATATACATACAATTCATATGGACCACCAGAAAAGTTACCCTTGATATTCCTGCTAGAATCAACTCGGTAAACAAGTAAACCTGCGTCAAAATAAAAGCCAATAGGTATCTGTCTATCTATCCAACCAGTTAGTTTACTTCTATATTCGATAACAAAAAATTCAGTAACAGAGTACGGTGATCGAATTTTGTAGGCTCTTGGAGTATTACTAGAATCTATGATAGTTAATGGGTATAGATTGTATGTTCCAGATGTTTCGATCCAAGGTATATCAGGCATCCAATCTGTATATTGCATCTTTAAATATGATGAAATTGATTGAGGAATTCTAGTAGGGTAGGACATAACTTCCCAAGAGGATAAAGGAATAATAGGATCATTTAATGTATAATAATCAAGCAAACCGAGACTATGTGCAAACTCGTGAACCAATAAACCAACATATATACCAGAAATATAATCGAATAATGAATTTTCAATTATCACATTAATATCTCTTACAATTTTACCATTTATTTTGACAACTCGATCATTTAATCTACTGTAACGAGGCCATAAAAACTGGCTTCCCACAATTGGCTCTCCTTTTACTATGAAAGAAATATTGTCAACATATCCATCATTATTCATATCGATAATCAAATTATCTGGTATCTGATCTCGAATTGCATATATAACATCTTCAAATAATTTTTGCCTGCGGTTGTATTCGTCGCTAGCGTTTATAAAACCAATTGGATTATTTATAGAATCGAAAGGCATGAAATATTCTCGTTCTTTTTCTGACTGGTATGAAACAATCATATCACCTACTGGTTCCGGGAAAAAAGAAGAGTATACTTGAAGCTGATTATATGAAACTTCCCAAAAATATTGATAAAGTGAGATTGGGATGTTACTTTCAGAGTTTATTCCTTGTGTGTTATACATTTTTTCAAAAAAACTTAATGGATATGTAAAATCTACATCTCCTAAAAAACGAATGAATATAACTATATTTCTAATTTCTCCTATAGATGGTAATAACACACCACCGACATTGAATTCAAAATCAAAAGAAGCTCTTAAATTTTGATATTTTTCTTCTGATATATTTTCTCGCGGAGCGAGGTTTAAAAACTCTCTTGGAGTAGTGCATATAGGGTATCCAGTAGATATAATTCCCCCATCATGAGAAATAGCCCAGCACCAGTAGCCTGTCACATGGTCTTTGATTATTGTATAGTATTCACTATCATGATGGAAATTGTAATACTCATCTCCTGATAAAAAAGCTGATATAGTAGTTCCATCTGGTTGAGTTAAAACTGTCTGGATATTATCTATCCAAGCTGCATTTACATTGAGTGAAATTATGTTCAATAAAAAGACTAAATAAATCTTTTTACTAATTACTTTGAAACTCATTTTTTTTATTATCATAATAACTCCTTTTTTTTGTTTTAACAAAAATGAGATATATTTAAATTTTTATCATTTTCCTTTTATCGTGTAATCTGTACCTTGATTATTTTCATCTGTATGAGGTAAAATATCGGTTCCATCTCCATATTTAGATATTTCCAAACCTAATCTACTCATGGAAGCTCTATGAGGAAAATTTGATATATTTGCGAGATATTCCGGTACACCGGACTCAATGTTTCCGTAAATAATTCCATCAATAATAGTAAAATCACCATTATCAAGAACTAATCCTCCACCTCTTGGAGAAAAATTTCCTGATATCGATCCTCCATACATAGATAAAGAACCAAAATAGACATACATACCTCCTCCGTATCCACCTAAGTATGTTTTATTTCTAGAAATATCGCCGTTAAAGAAATAAAATGAAGCATCAATACCTAAATATACTCCACCACCATAATTAGATGCTATATTATTAGCTATAGCTCCTCCATACATAATAAAAGTAGCGTTTTCTCCCACTACTGAAACACCACCTCCATTGCCATGCCATTGTTCTACCTGCTGTGCATTGTTACTTGTAATATGTCCATCAAGCATAATGAAAGTTCCACTTACTGATACTCCAGCACCAGATGCTCCATATAGAGTATTTCCTGAAATAGTTCCATCTTTCAATATAAAAGATCCATATTCTCTTATATTTATCCCACCGTTTATACTGTTTATAATTGACGCTTTTCCACTCATTATAAAATTAGCATTATTTCCATCAACATAAACCATCCATCCAATATTTCTATTTTCTCCATTTAGTGTGATATCATGGATTGTTACAATTTGTTGTGTACCAACATAAATAGACCTACATAAAAACAACTGATGATTGCCTATTATTGATACGGCAATGTTTTTTGATAAACCGAAAGTAGGCTCACCAGCATAACGATTTTTTAAACTAAAATCATCTATAACGTTTACTTCATAGATTTTATTATCACCATTTCCACGAATAAATTCTACAGACTCATTCCATTGTTCTGTATTTTCTACAGTAAAGACAATGATTTCTGGCTCATAAAAAACAATGACTTCGCAAGTAGCTGTAAAACCACCTTCTTCAGAAATAACGGTAATGATAGTCTCTCCCTCAGAAACAGCAGAAATGATACCATCTACTGACACAA
>WRLO01000170.1 GCA_009777575.1 Candidatus Cloacimonadota bacterium | reverse complement strand
AAGAATTCGAAAAAATATATCATGAAATAGTAACAGAAATCCAATCTTTTCCAAAGGAAGAAAATAGAGAGATTGCTGAAGAGATTTACGAATTTACATCCACGAATTTTCCCAATCCTTTCAATCCTGAAACAACAATAAATTTTTCGTTACCAGAGCCTGGTAATGTTCAGATAGATATATTCAATATTAGAGGACAGAGAGTCCTTGTATTATTGAATGACGACCTAAATCGTGGTCATCATAGCGTAGTTTGGAATGGTATTGATGGTAATGGAAGAGCGGTAGGGTCTGGATTGTATTTTTATCGAATACAGACAGAAAGCCAGAGTATTATTAAACGGATGGTGTTGTTGAAGTAATGGATAATGGAGAATTGATAATGGAAATCGGTAGCTCAGTTCTATGAGACTAAAGAAAAAATTTAATGGTATGGAAATAATGAAAAAAAAAATAGCAGTTCTCGGTATCACAGGCTCAATAGGAGAATCTGTAGTAGAGATAGTTAAATATCATTCAGAGGTTTTTGAGATAGTATTTGCATCTGCTAATTCAAATCTTAAAAAGCTCCAAAGTATAGCTCAGGAATTGAAAATCAAAAATATTTTTCTTACTGATAGCCAAATAAAAATAGATGGTGTAGGAAAAGCAACAGATCTCATAAGATTTATTGAAAATGAAGATTATGATATATTAATAAATGCAATCTCAGGCTCAGCTGGTTTACCGTATACGATAGCGACTATAAAACAAGGAAAAGACCTAGCGCTTGCGAATAAAGAATCTCTTGTGATGGCAGGGCATCTTGTTAGTGATATAGTTTCAAAAAAAGGTTCAAAAATCATACCTATAGACTCAGAGCATTCCGCTATTTTTCAAGTCTTGCATGGACATCAGAAATCTGAGTTGAAGAATATTCATTTGACAGCTTCAGGAGGGCCTTTCAGAACACTACCTTATGAAGATTTTCAAAAAATAGAATTAAAGCAAGTCTTAAAACATCCTACTTGGGACATGGGAACAAAGGTGACTATTGATTCTGCAACCATGATGAACAAAGGACTGGAAGTGATTGAAGCTCACTGGCTTTTTGACATTGATTATAAAAATATTCAGGCAATCATTCACCCACAGTCAATAATTCATTCAATAGTAGAATTTGTAGATGGGTCTATGATTGCACAAATGAGCATCCCGACTATGCAATTGCCTATTTTATATGCTTTGACCTACCCCATACACTATCCCTCAGATAAAATAAAGACATCATTAGAATCTTTGTCTGCTTTGACATTTGAACCTATATGCAAAAAAAGATATCCTTTGTTTTATCTTGTCTGCGAAGCTGGAAAAATAGGTGGCATAATGCCTACAGTGCTAAATGCGGCAAACGAGAAAGCTATAGATATGTTTCTACAAGGAAAAATAAGTTTTGTCGATATATCAAAGATAGTTGAAGAATCTTTAAATAAATTTGAAAATATCGAAAATCCAGATCTGGATACTATAATGAATGTAAATGAGATAGTGAGAAAATAATCAAGGAAATATAAGAAATTGATAATATAATAACAGAAATTGATGACATACAAGGTAAATACTCAATGGCTCTAATAAATATTTCAAATCTAACTTTCTCTTATGAAAGTAACTACGAAAACATTTTTGAGAATGTCAGTTTTCAGATAGACACGGACTGGAAGCTTGGTTTTACAGGGCGAAATGGTCGTGGTAAAACCACTTTTTTGAATTTGTTATTAGGAAAATATGTGTATAGTGGCACTATCACTGTTCCCACAAATTTTGAGTATTTTCCCTATACTATAGCTGACAAATCATTGCAGACAATAAAAATTGTGGAAAGCATCCATCCTGATGTTTACGAATGGGAACTAAAAAAGGAAATATCATTATTAAAAATAGATGAAGATGTGTTGTATAGACCATTTGACACTCTTTCTGGTGGTGAGCAAACAAAGGTATTACTTGCTACAATGTTTCTTAAAGAGAACAGTTTTATGTTGATAGACGAGCCGACAAATCATCTTGATGCTTTCGGAAGACAGATTGTGAGTGATTATTTAAACAAAAAGAAGAGTTTTTTACTGGTTTCACACGATAGAAACTTCCTTGATAACTGTGTGTCGCATATCCTTTCCATAAATAAAAAGAACATAGAGATTCAAAGAGGAAATTTCTCTTCGTGGCTTGTTAATAAAGAACTACAAGATAATTTTGAACTAGCTGAGAATGAAAGACTAAAAAAAGATATAAAAAGGTTGAAAGAGTCTGCAAGAGTAAAAGCAGAATGGTCAGACCGGGTAGAAGCGACTAAAATAGGCTTGGGACTTGGTGATAGAGGAAATATCGGGCATAAAGCAGCAAAAATGATGAAAAGAAGTAAATCCATCGAAGCAAGGCAAAACAAGGCTATAGACGAGAAATCGCAATTGTTGAAAAATATCGATAGGGCAGATCAGCTCAAAATTACTCAGCTTGACTATCATTCAAATCGCTTGGTGATAATGGAAAATGTGTCGATATTTTATTGTCAATCGGAGATGACAGGACACTACTCTTCGCTTCGTGGTGACGCTACGAAAATAATCGCATGTCAAAATGTCAGTTTCTCTACCGAAAAAGGGGACAGGATAGCCTTGATTGGAAAAAACGGAACAGGCAAATCAAGCATATTAAAACTGATATGCGATGTAACACCGACTTTCCAGTCGGAGAATAAAGAATTTCAATATACAGGCATTTTCAACAAAGGTATTCATTTGAAGATATCTTATGTCCCACAAGATACAGCGAATTTAAGAGGAAGTTTGATCACTTTTATACATGAAAATCAATTAGACGAGAGCTTATTCAAAGCAATCCTCAGAAAACTTGATTTTTCAAGGACACAATTTGAAAAGGACTTATCAGAATACAGCGGTGGGCAAAAGAAAAAAATCCTCATAGCTAAAAGCCTGACCGAAAAAGCACATCTATTGATTTGGGATGAACCTTTGAACTTTGTAGATATAATCTCTCGTATCCAGATAGAAAGCTTGATATTAAACTATGCTCCGACAATTATTTTTGTTGAACATGATATGAGTTTTTGTGAAAATATAGCTACAAAAAAGGTATTTTTGTAAATATGCCTAGCTGGAATCCATGGCACGGATGTAAGAAAATCAGTGAAGGTTGTAGGCATTGTTATGTTTATCGCCAAGATGAAAGATATGGTGTCGAAATTCATAGCAGTATAGTTCGGAAGAATAAATCAAGTTTTGATTTACCTTTAAAAAGAAAAAGGGATAAAACATATAAACTATCTACAGGGCAAACAATTTTTACCTGTTTTACATCAGATTTTTTCATAAAAGAGGCTGATGAATGGAGAAAGCAAGCTTGGGCTATGATAAGACAACGTAATGATTTAAGATTTTTAATTTTTACTAAACGAGTAGATAGAATTTATGATTGCATACCAGAAGATTGGGCTGATGGTTATGAAAATGTAATGGTAAGTTGTTCAGTAGAAAATCAAGCAATGGCAAATTATCGTTTACCCATATTATTAAGATTACCCATTCGTCACAAAGCAATTATCGTCGCTCCCATGCTCGAAAAGATGGATATCTCTTCTTATTTAAATAGTGATATCAAAGAGGTCGTAGTTGGTGGTGAATCTGGAGTAAATGCCAGAATATGCGACTATCTTTGGGTTCTTGACATTCGTAGGCAATGTATAGAAAACGATATTCCTTTTATATTTCATCAGACTGGGGCAAGGTTTTTGAAAGATGGAAGATTATACAATATTCGACGAAACGAACAGGAAGCACAAGCAAAAAAAGCGTGTATAGATACCTAATTCTGCCCCCCCCCATAAATGTGGGGGGATTTTCTCTCTCCCATAAATGTGGGGGGATTTTTCCCCTTCCATATTTATGGGAGGGGTAGGCGGGAGTGGGAAGTTTCATCCTAAATTTTTCTCCCAAATTTGTCATATAAGAATTTGCTTCATTTAATAGAGTCATCCTTGATTTTAAGTACTCTCATTATGTCTTTTTGTTTTTTGGTCAGTGTAGTACGTATATTCTTTCCG
>WRLO01000169.1 GCA_009777575.1 Candidatus Cloacimonadota bacterium | reverse complement strand
GTCGTGGATAGAGTAAAATTTTCATTCCATCAACTACATCCTTTATAAACAAAGATTTGTCTACAAAGTATATATTTTCAGTAATTATTTCTCGAAAATCGCTGACCCCTATCGAGAGTTTCTTTTTCTTAGTGCCACTGTTGATTATATGCTGGTTTATTGATTTTTCCATGTCTTTCTCCATAAAGTTTTCTATCTCTTGATACAAGTTTTTTTATTAAAGTTTTTTTGTCAAGAAGAAGTGTTAAAATAGCAGAAATGATAATGTTGTATTGTGGGGAGCTATATATGTTAAGTGTCAACATAAGCACTATATTTCAAAAAATATTTGACAAAAATACAACCTTAAATTTTTTTGTATGAAATCAATTATAATTGAGGTTTAGATACGAAGGATCGAAATGATGCAGTAAGTTTAGAACTGGATATTGGAGAGAAGGGAAGGCTATATATGAGAAAGAGTATTCATTATACTGAAGCCCCAAAAAATATAACAGAGGCTTTGATTGCTGGAAAAAGAGTGATTGGCTTCTTACCGACTCCTGAAAAACTGGTCAGGATAGAAAAAAAGACGAATTTATCAGATAAGAATGAAGATAGAGCAAAGATAACTATATCTCTAAATACTGATAGCATTGATTTTTTTAAGGAACATGCAGAAAAACAAAATGTAAAATATCAGACTATGATAAAAGAGGTATTAGAAAATTATGTTCAAAATTATAGAAAAAATCTGTGATCTAAAAATTAAAATGGAGTTTATATGAAAATATCAAAAATTATTTTCCTCTTAATAGGGATTTCATGCCTTATGCTGATTTTCAACAGTTGCAATAGTAACTCTACAAAACCAGAAACCACTTCCACTGTCATGATAAATTTCACAACATCAGATGGGGGATCTGTCATCGGTGCGACAGTAGTTTTGCAAAATCATAACGGTGGTGGGTATCAAGAGACAGCTACCAGCTCCTCTGTCATACTAACTAATATTCCTTTTGGTTCTTATTCAGTGATAGTCAGTCACTCTGGCTATCATCCCTTTATCGATGAGACTTTATCTGTCCAATCGCATACAGTCACACATGCTGTGCATTTACAGAGTACTACTATCTATATCGGAGATATTATTCCGTTTGGAGCTTACAATTGGCGAGTGTTGGATATCCAAGGTGGACAGGCATTGATAGTGAGTGAAAATATAATCGAGAGGAGGGCTTATCATACATCACAAGCATCTATCACCTGGGCAGATTGTAGTCTGCGGGCATATCTAAATGGTGATTTTTATAATTCGAATGCTTTTTCAAATGAAGATAGGTCTCGGATAGTGCAAGTAACAAATGTAAATCTGGACAATCAATGGTATGGAACGAACGGTGGAGTAAATACCCAAGACAGGATATTCCTTTTAAGCATCGCTGAGGTAGTGCAATATTTTGGGGATAGTGGGCAACTGGAAAATAGGCCTCCGGGGGCTTACTTGATTAATGACCAATTCAATTCAAATCGAATTGCGACATTCAATGGTGTGGCTTCTTTTTGGTGGTTGCGTTCGCCTGGTTACTATACTCCTTACGCTAGTCGTGTGCTCAGCGATGGTCACATCCGCATGTATGGTTACGATGTCAACCTCTACAGTGGTGGAGTTCGCCCAGCTTTGTGGCTCAATCTTTAATCTAAAAATCTTCAAATCTAAAGATTTTTTTCTGAAAGAAAAAAATAATCAAGCCGCGCCAGCGGCGCGAAATTTTTTTTTGTATTTAAGTGTTTTTAAATGGATATATTCACGCAAGAGAATTAATGATATTAAGTCTATTTTCAATGTTTACAATATGTCCTAAATCCTCAGTGTATAGGATGTTGCAACGATATTCAAGTGCTGATGAAATCATTAAAGCATCCCACCAAGATGTGCCGTATTGTTTTTGTAATGTAATGGCTTTAGAAATAGTAGATACATCAACTTGTAAAATGTTATAGCTGTTTAGAATTTCGAAATAATAGTCATTGATGTTTTTATCTCTATATTTTGATTTTGAAAAGATTGCACAAAACTCATTTAGTACTTGAGTGCTGATAAAAAAATTTATTAAATGACTATCTTGAATAATAGCCTTTCGAGCTTTTTCATATTTTGGTAAGTCATTGTCTAAATAGGCATAAACAAGTATATTTGTATCAACAAAAATCATATCAATCATATAAATCATCTCTTTTAAATTTAACACTAAAAGGAGGCAAAGTTCTCGTGTTTAGTATTGAATCTGGCTTACAGCAGGCTCTAGTTTGATTTAGGGGTTTGTTTTGATTGTCAATTTCTTGTTCACTAATCTTAGAAACAAAATCATAAACTTTGTTTAAAGATTCTATAGGTAATACTTGAATCTTCAATATCAGTTCATTTAAAGAGACATTGTTAGTAACATTTTCCATAAATAACTCCTATAATTTTTTATTTTACTCAAAGTAAAGATTATTTAAAAGATAAATATTGTCAATCATTTTTGAAAAAATGGACAATGGATAATCATAAATTTAAAAAATCCCAATCCTCACCTCTTTTCCCTTAAATACTGCAACGATACTGACTATTTCCTCTATCCCTAGTGCTTGCAGTTCTTGAGCGTATTTTTGTTCTACCAGTTGTCTTCTGCCGTATTCTATAGATTTTTCAAAGGTTTCACCGCGGGCTTCGTTTAATGTTTTAAATTCAAAGATGATGCCTCTCTCCCCCGCTTTCATTGGGTCGTTTGGTATCAAAATCACATCATATCTTCCGAGTCCAGACTCTCTGTTGCTTCTTATCTGGTATCTATCTTTTAAACAGGCAAATATTCCAAGCACAAAACCATGATAAAACTTCTCCGGATTATCGCCACTCACATCAAAGTATGAAAATGTAGTTAAACAATACTCAACAAACTCTTTTTTAAAGATTTCAATGTCATCATCTACGAGGTTGTGAGCGAGATTTATAATTTCGTCTGTTTTTTCTTTGGATGTAAACCAAGTGGGAATTATTTTTTTCTTAAAAAGAATTTTTATTTCTTGATTTGGTATTGAAAGTTCCGCATTTGATTCATACTCACTGAGATCCATAATATAGTTGTCATACCTCAAATAGCCGCACATTAAAAAGAAATTCCAGAGAGCGTTTTTATTCTCATATAATTCTGGGAATACAATCTCTTCATCGATATATTTCTTTACCTTTCCACCCTCAATCATAATCGACAAATCTTGTTTTACTGTTTCATCTGCTTCTTGACACATTGTCTTTATGATATTGTTACTTGAAGTGTTTCCCCAGAAATGACCAAGTTTATTGTAATGTATAGCATTTAATATCGACCAAGGATTATAAACATCAAGTCCAGAGAAATTATAACCATTATACTGGTTTTTTACATCGCTAAAAGGTAAACTTGAATCAAAATAAACAAGCAAATTCTCTACTTCATCATCTGTGAATCCAAATTTATCAGCAGATATATTACTCAGCATCGAATAAATTGAAATATTGTTCAAATCAGAAAAAATGCTTTCTTTAGATACTCTTAAAATCCCTGTTAAAACACCTTTTTCTAGGTAATTATTGTCTTTTAAGCCAGCACCGAGGAAGCCTCGCATAAAATTCACTATCTTGTCGTAATATCCGTGATAAAAACCTGCGTGGATAGGAGTGTCATATTCATCGATGAGGATGACGGGGTTTGATTTGTAGTGTTCATAAAGGATTTGGCATAAAAATTTTAAAGATTCTTCAAAATCTATCTGTAAAGCTCTTTTTGAAATAATATTTTCTATGAAATCCTTGTCTACTTCGTGCTTTATACTTGAAAACAAAACATCACTATGCTCCATATATAAATTACTTATGAGTGTAAAGATTTTTCCTATAGATGCTTCAAAAGTTTCATCTTTCACATCTTTAAAAGTCAAAAATATCACTGGGTGCTTGCCTTGTTTTTCCATGATGTCAGTTTCTGAAGATATTGCAAGTCCATGAAAAAGATGAGAATTATCCTCTCTAGAATCATAAAAATATTTCAGCATAGAAAGGTTTAAAGTTTTACCAAAGCGCCGAGGTCGTGGATAGAGTAAAATTTTCATTCCATCAACTAC
>WRLO01000168.1 GCA_009777575.1 Candidatus Cloacimonadota bacterium | reverse complement strand
CTGAAGGCAATATTTTCAATTCAGAGTCCTCTTCTTTAAAGGACACTACATAAAAACTCTTTTTGCTTTCCAGATCAATGTTCCGTAACTGAAATGCCTGACTTTCTTGGTCGAGGACAGCATAATTCTCTATCCTTCTTGCTTCAGATCGCGACCCATATTCTATAAACTGAAATTCGATATCTGATTCATCAAAATCGAGATCCAAGATATAGGCATTGAGCTGAACCACCGGTCATAAGATGACCTCGCCTGCATAACAAACACCATCTATGAACATACCGATTTCGCCTGAGCCTTCTATTTTATTTAATTATTGATATTCCTTACACACTACGAAGTAGTGTGACGCTTCATAGAAAACGAAATCAAAACCATATCCCACCCTGAAAGGGTAGGTCTAAAAAAAAATATTCATTATCCTCGATATCAACAGAATTTATCATATAATGATTCAACAAAATCTCAACGATAGTCATATCATCATGACTTTCGAGGATATTTACAGTGACTGCATTTGATTCAAAGAGATTGATTTGGATAATATCCATCGTGAATGCGATATTCCATACTAGAGTCAACAAACTAATCAAGATTAGGATATTTTTCATATGTTTGCTCCTTTTGTTTGATTTTTGACCAATTGATGGTCGAGTAAAGGAAAAGTTGGTGTTTTTTTTCATACCCTCATCTCCCTATTATAGTGTGATCTGTATGATTCACATATCCATCGATATGAGGCAATATATCATTTCCATCACTATATATAGCCATATTGAGTTCAATGGGATGAAAATACAAGGCAGCACCTATTTCAACTGCCGAATTTGCTTTATCTGCAGGAACACCTGACTCCTCGCTTCCATAAATAGTCCCACCAGACATAATGAAACTTCCACCTTTATTGGACGCAATTTCGCCAAACAAATGCACTCCAGCCCCACGGGTAGCTTTGTTTCCATGTATGGAACCTCCTGTCATGTTGAAAATACCAGAACCTATAAACACAGCACTTCCTTCATTTTTTGTAAGTGATCCACCAGACATATTGAAATTTCCAGACCTGATGACTACAGCTCCGACTTTGTTCTCAGAAATAGTCCCTCCAAATAAATTGAAAATACCATCCAATTCGATAAACACACCTGCCTGCAAATCTCTAGATATCAATCCTCCAGACATGTTAAATATTCCATCGGTTGAAATAAAGACACTCCCATCACCTACATTATCTGATATGATTCCATCAAGCATGGTAAATACTCCATTATCGATAAATACTGTTCCACCATATGATTCAGTAATATTTTCAGTAATTATGCCACCAGACATGATAAAAGTGCCTCCACGAACCCAAACTCCAGAACAGCCTTTTCTGAGTGTGGTGAAAACATGTCCTGAAATTTCTCCTCCAGACATATAAAACAAACTGTTTTGTAAGACATAGACTCCCAATTCACCATTGCTGATTAGTTTTGCATTATCCATCAAGTAGAATTCGCTATTTTCAACAACATTTACTCCAGCACCATTATTCATGAATTTAGCATTATCTTTTAGTTTTAAACAACCAAAATCTTCAATCAAAGCTACGAGTGATCCATGGTTTCTTACTATAGCTTGTCCTTGTACAGAAAAAACAGCTTCATGACCCTTAATATAGATTAATGGGATATATTCATCAAAATCTTTTCCTTCAAGTGTCAAATCAACAATAATCACATCTTGTTGACTACCTATTTTGAGCAAATTACCAAAAGAGGATAAAGATATGGTTTGTTTTCCATAGATCATGACTTTTATATTGGTCGTTTCTCCAAAGGTAAATTCATTTTCTGATAAACCGGGTAAGGCAAAATCATCGATGATATTCAAGAAAAAATCTTTATTATTGCCGTTGTTTTTGATTTCATCAGTAGCTGCATACCATTGTTCAACATTTTCTATAGTAAAGACATTTTCAGCGATAAAGACATTGCTTGTGGTTGAATTACCTCCATTTACAGTGGAGACGGAAATGACCGCAGTTCCGTAATTCAGGGCTGTTACTAATCCGTCATTTGACACTGAGAATATTTCTTCATTGCTACTAGTCCAAATCAGATTTTGGTTTGTAGCATTTTGTGGCAATATAGTTGCCTTCAGTTTTACCGACTCTCCTATATTCAGAGAGACCATTGTTTGATCCAGTGAGATACCTGTCACTGGAATATCTTTTGTAGGACTATTACTGCACCCAACGAGGATGAATAGTAGAGTCACTATTATTGTGAGCTTAGTAGCTCTTTTTAAAATAAATTTCATTAATTTATCTCCATATTATGTTTTTTTTTTTCATGCCTACCCTGCAATGTCTGCAATCTGTAGTGGTTTATTGTATAAACCCCAATTTGTTTAGGGTAGGGAATTAATTATCATCATCGTAGTGGTTTATTGCATAAACCCCAATTTTGTTTAGGGTAGGGAATTAATTATCATCATCGTAGTGGTTTATTGCATAAACCTCCATTAATTCAGGGTAACTAATTGATTATCACCATTGTAGTGGTTTATTGCATAAACCTCAATTAATTTAGGGTAGGGAATTAATTCATTTTTATTTGGCCTAAGCAATACGCCCCTATATTATCTGTCTGTCAATCGAGAAGCTCACAGAATTAAGATCTAAGCTCTGTGTTAAACAAGCTAAAAAAGACAATGAGCTGTCCATATATTCGATTTGAGGCTGATAAACTAAAGAACATTGTTGTTAAAAGTAGAATGCTAAACAAGATTTTTTTGTTCATAATTCCTCCTCTACCTGATGACCAAAAATCTACCAGAGGTTATTTCATCGTTCATCTGTATTCGATAGAAATACAGACCTGAGGCTACATCTTGATTGTTTATGTCTTTTCTATCCCAAACAAAAAGGGCTTTTCCGTCATTTGATTGAAAATCATTCGACCTTCTGACCAGCTGCCCACGGATATTGTAGATACTTATTTCAGTCTCATTTTGTAACCTTTTATGAGTGGTTGTAGAGGCGGATAAAACAATAGTAACCACCTCACTTCTCACAGGATTCGGATAAACAAAACTACTCAATAGAGGAATTATTGTAAAATCAATATCACTTGAGGGATCCTCTGGGTCATCTGGAGGTGGTATACTGCGTAAAAACGGATAACCATTATTGATTTCAGGGTCTATATCCCATATTTCCTCAAAATCCCAACCATTGTCTATGAATGTAGCTGCTTGATTCATTTCTGATGTTGTGACTCCAAAATTGTTTTCTACAATGCTATCAAGACCATGATAATATCCTATATCCTGTTGAATTTTCGTAGTTTCTTTATCCCAAAAATTGTTTGTGGCAGATGCTTGTTCATGATGTTCATCAGAATATATCCTACCAATTAAGTTACTCATGTTTAGCTCGTTAGCATAGCTTGTTGCGTAGCAATATTGGATTTTTGAATAATTGACTTGTCCTGCAAGTGCACCATACATAATATCTTCCTCTTCAACATGAATAATCCCATTGAAATAAGAGTTTATCAACGATGATCCAGTTAAAAGACCTACTAACCCACCTATTCTTGGTTCTTCACCCATTAAATTATCTATCGTTACGGTGGAATAGCTGTTTGTTATTGAGCCGAAGTCAGAAGCTCCAACTAAACCTCCGATTACAACATAATAAGGGTCTTTAATTATCGTTTCACCGGATATTTTACCTGATGAAGAACAATTGAAAATGGTAGTATATATAGCACTCCCGACTAATGTCCCTCTACCAGTGGATATCTCTCTTTCCCAAGCAGGATCATCTATGATGGTAGCTATTTGGATGTTTTCAAGATGAATATTTTGTAGAATTGCTTGGTTTGTATCGCCAAATAATCCTAAGGGTACTGGCCAAAAAGAGTTTACATCTCTCTCTGGTTCTGGAGCATTAATATGTAGATTACTTATTTTAAAGTGATTCCCATCGTAATGACCACTAAAGGGTAAATAGTGATAGGGAAACCGAAAGTAAGTATGCCCTATCGGTTGGAAACCGCGACCATCTTGCCAATATCTTGTTTCGGCTGCATCAATGTCTGCAGTTTGAAGAAAATGATATCCAAGGTAATTGTCAATTCCTGTTACTTTATC
>WRLO01000167.1 GCA_009777575.1 Candidatus Cloacimonadota bacterium | reverse complement strand
TCTTTTCGATGAAATATCGAAGCTGATAGAACAAAGTCGAAAGGCTATTTACAAACAAGCGAGTGCAACGACTGTTTTGTTGTTCTGGAAAATCGGGCAGTGTATAAACTGCGATATCTTGGAAAACAAGCGTGCTGACTATGGAAAGCAAATTGTGTCGCTACTGGCTACACAATTAACGGAAAAATACGGTCGTGGGTTTGATATCAGGAATGTCCGTAGAATGATGCAGTTTGCTGAGCAATTTCAAGACTTTACAATTGTGTCGACGCTGTCGACACAATTGAGCTGGTCACATTTTATAGAAATTTTGCCATTGAATACACAAGAAGCAAAGTTATTTTATCTGGAGGAATCAGCAAGAGGGGTTTTAAGCATAGCAGCATTGCGTGAAATGATTTACCGCAAAACTTACGAACGCAGAGAAATCGCAAACACCCAAATAACCGATACAGAACACATCCCACTTAATGTTTTCAAAGACCCATATTTATTTGATATTTTGGGGTTAAAAGATGAATATCTGGAAGCCGACTTAGAGGACGCTATTCTGCGAGAACTTGAAAAGTTTATCCTTGAGTTTGGTAAAGGTTTTGCTTTTGTAGAAAGACAAAAACGAATGATAATTGATGGAGCTGACCATAGGCTTGATTTATTGTTTTTCAATAGAAATCTAAAACGTTTAGTTGCTATTGAATTAAAACAAGGCAAATTTGAAGCAAGTCATAGCGGACAAATGAAATTATACTTAAAATGGCTAAACCGTTATGAAAGGCAAGAAGGTGAGAATGAGCCGATAGGACTTATTCTGTGTGCTAGTGGAAATAATCGTGAGCAGATAGAACTTTTGGAAATGGACAAAGACGGGATATTAGTGGCAGAATATTGGACTACCCTGCCTCCAAAAGCTGAGTTTGAACAAAAAATCCAAGCAATACTTACTGAGACCAAAGAACGTTTATTACAAAGAAAATTGCTCATAAATGAGGAAAATAACAAAAATATCAAAATCACAAAGGATAATTAAAAGAATTAAGAGGATTTTATGGAAAGACCAACTAAACCTTATATGGAAGTAAAAGCAATGCTTGATACTGCAAGTTCTGCCTGGGAAAAGCTATTAGGGTATATCCGATATCATTATGTCATAGACGAAAGATGGGCAGAAGGTAAACCTACGCATAAACACTATAATAACTTGTTTATCCGTTGTATAAGGATAGTAAATGATATGACTTTAAATCCTATTCAGAGCGAAGATATAAATCTCTTCAAAAAATGGTTAGAAAAAGACCGTATTAATAAATGAGACCCGTCCGAAAACCCCATCCCGTAGCAGAAATCTCCGATTTCTTTTTTTTTCAAAGGTCATCGAAGTAGGACCAATTGGAGATTGGTGCTACAATCGCAAATATGAGCCTCAAAAATTAAGAAATCGGAGATTTCTGCTACGGGATGGGGTTTTCGGAGAGGCCTCATAAATGGTTCTGTCCAAATAGAGCAGACGAAAAAGAAGATTGGCTTAAATTGGCAATTAGTATAAATGGAAAGCATAATCATGTAAAACAATTTATCGTATATTTTGACAGTATAAAAATAGGTTATTGTCTTTATTTAGACGCTTATTTTGAACAGCAATTTTTTCAAGATAACTATGATATAACAGTAGATGAAGAAAAATCCATGTATGAAATAGGCTATCTAATTGGAGAAGAAGACTATTTACACAAAGGACTGGGAAAAATAATTGTTAAAGAGTTAGTTGAAAAAATCAGAGAAATTGGTGGCAAAGTGGTTCTTGCTGATCCCGATGAAGATAATATGTCGTCCATTAAAGTACTACTGGACAACGGATTTACAAAGATAAAAGATGGGAATTATAGAAAAATTCTACAGTGATTGAATTTCAAATTTTATAATTCCTTTATCATTAGAAAGTCTTCGTGTTTTGTATGGTCAATTATTTAATAACCCATATCAATTTAATACATCCTCCAAGATTATCCTTATAACCATTTCAGGCTCTTCAAATATCGGACTATGTGCAGACTTATCAAATTTATAGAACCTTTTCACTGGAGCACTTAAACTATCAAAATATTCTTTTGTTAACGAATAATTTACAGTATAATCAAATATCCCATGAAGAAAGTATATTGGAACATCAACTGAATCTATTTCAACAAATAAATCTGTCTCAGTCATCTTTTCCCACAAATTTGTATTATTTAGTATCTTTGATTTTGCTCTCCAAATATTTACTCTTTCAGAAAATGTGTAATTCTTGTTTCTCATTATTGGTAAAAATATGCCTGTTATTACGGATTTCATTTTATGTGTCGTACCAATGCCTAGTTCATGCATAGGTTTATCTCGGAATTTTACATAATCTAATGGCATAGTATTTGATTCTAATATGTTAAATCTTTCCAATTTCTTTACCATCTGTTTGTGATTTTGTTCTTTATATTGTTCTAACATATATTGATATGCCAGTTTTTCTGATTTTAATTGATTTACAATTTGGGCAACTCCAACATAAGCGTGAAATAATTCTGGATATTGTTTTATTGTTTTTATGCCGATAAATGTTCCCCAAGAATGTCCCATTAGATAAATCTTATCTTGCTGAAAACGCCCTCTAAAATAATTTGCCACTTCGATTGTATCTAAAATAATATTTTCTATAGTCAACTGCTCATAATCAATGGTTTTATCATAAGAAAGCCCAGCCCCACGCTGTTCATACCAACAAACAATAAAATGCTCTTCCAGAAATGTTGGATATTTTTGAGTTAGACCATATTGAGGCATTCCAGGTCCGCCATGCAAAAATAGTAATACGGGTGCATTTAGACTCTTACCCTCAATAAACATTCCAATTTTGTTTCCGTGTAATTGAATAAATGTTTTTTCTTTTATGGTATTCATATATCCTCCATTTTTTGCTTTACATGAAATAATCAAAGCGCATAATAAAATGATTATTGTTGTTATCTTTACCATATTCTTGCTAAAATCGTATCCCAAAACCAAACTGCAAAGCACTATACATGCTAAATTGCTTTCTGAATATAAAATCGCTTCTATACGAGGCGACAGCGTTCAAACGCCTTGAAAAATTATACTCAAAACCTAAATGAGTATAAAGCCCAAATGGATTTTCCCCTGTTTGAACAAGATTTATATACCCAATAGTCCCTATTCCCATGTTGAAATAATTAAACAGTACTTGTTCTATCATTAATCCTGTGCACAGATAAGATATTTCTTTATTATCAGGCATAGTTAAATGGTCAAATATCAGACCGTAATGTTGAAATTCATTTGATGAAAGCAACAGGTTTAACCCATAATTTACAGCCGTTCCTTTAATATCATCAGCATAGAAGTAGCCTACTGCCGCATTGGGACGAATTATTATTAAGTCTTGACTATAAGAAAAGGTCAGCATTGTAAAAAACAATAAAAATGTAAGAATGATTTTCTTCACCGGAAACTCCTTAATAGTAATTCATAGTCCCATTGTATAAAAACCTTGTTTTTTGTCAACAGTTTTCATACAGTATAAACCAACGTCCCTGTCAAATCTTTCAAACTATCTTTTACCAGTTCATACACCATGCTCCACTCAGCATTTTTACCTTTATCTGTTATAAATACCCCTGAACTTCCTCTCCATCTACAAAGAAATTGTATCTACTTGTGGTAAAGCATAACACACAATAGTTCGGGTCATCTATCCCTGAGAAATGATGTTCCAAACCGGGAAACCACATCTCTTTTTTGGTATCAATGTCTGTTTTGATTTCGATTTGACCTACCAATGAGATGTTATAATCGGCAGAACTAAAGCATATGCTCGCTCTATCGCATTTTTCTAATCGTTTGACTTTGTCGCTTGCTAGGCCTGTGCAAAGCCATATTTGTTTTATCCCATTTGCCTTCAAAGGTGTGATGACAGATGCTGTGGGATAACCCTCCAAATCAATCAAGGCTAAAACACAGTATTGTCCCATGTATTCTTCACCATTGACAGTGTTTTTGGTGATAATTTCTGTCGCTCTTTCAATTATTTTTTGTGACATTTTAATACTCCTTATTCATAATTTATTTTTATTATTTACTCACATTAAACAATATTTCCTGATAACGCTTTGTAGCCA
>WRLO01000166.1 GCA_009777575.1 Candidatus Cloacimonadota bacterium | reverse complement strand
GAATTGCAGAAAGAATTGACTCAGTATATGATTTATTACAACGAACACCGTCCACATCAGGGTATCAACGGAAAAAAACCTATTGAAATCGTTAAAGAGCAGATAGAGGATAGAAAAAATGTATAATGGAGAAAAAATGAAAAATAACGAAAAAAGCAATGAATTATGTAACACATACAGTTGCGAGGTCCCTCATTTTAAACTCCCCCCAAAGCAATCTCCGTGTCACTTATATCGTCGTTGCGAGGTCCCTTCTTGCTATTCCCCCTCCCCGTCGTTGCGAGGTCCCTCATTTTAAACTCCCCCCGGAGCAATCTCCGTGCCACTTATATCGTCGTTGCGAGGTTCCTTCTTGCTATTCTCACGAAGCAATCTCCGTGCCACTACAATCTCTGTGCCTTCTCTGCCTACTCTGTGTTAAATAATAAAAAATCTCAAAAATCTATTGACACAAAACTTTATCTCAAAATAATGGTTCGAAAGTTCATTTTCATGATTAAATAGAAAGGTAAAAATGATTATTAACTGTTATTTCCAAGCAATAAAAGATTGATATATCTCCATCGTAGATTGGCATATAAAGTTCTTATAGCTCGGAAATATCAGTTAATTAAATTTAACTTTTTTTAGAGGGTTCATAAATTATTTTCTACCCAACCATAATTGCTACTTTGAATACTGTTTAAGGTCTAAAGAATCTTTACATCGTTCAGAACAACAAAATATGGTTTAGAGAGACAAGGAAAAGATTCTTCACTTCGTTCAGAATGACAAAGTATGGTTCAGATTTCTATCCGTAGTTATTTATTTTTTATTTGGATAAAGGTTATCCATGCAATCTGGGCAAATAGAATGAGAGAAATCCAAATTGAAAAAAGAATTGAAATAACTGTCTACAGCTGACCAATAATCCTCGTCGTTTCTGACTTTTTTGCAATTTGAACAGACCGGAATTATCTCTTTCAAAATCATCAATTCATTTACATTTTCTACCATAAGAATATAAAGTGGTTTATTTTCGTAGACAAAAGGAGACACAGTAATCAAGGCATGAAATAAAATTTCTTTATCATCTACTTTTAACCTCAAAACAGTTTGTTGTCTGTATGTTTTTTGTCCTTCTGCTGCTTCATTTACAGAGTTTCTAATTAAGCAATTTTTGCATTGTTCAGCGTGACCACAACCTTGTTCGTTGACCTCTGAAAAAACGCATTTCAAAACCTCTCCACCTCTTCTATCATAGATTTGTTTTGAACTATCAATTATTTTTTTTGCTTCAGCGTTCAAAAACTGTATCCTGACATCGCTGTCTACGATAAAAGTGATTACCGGGATTTCATTAAAAATAGTATTAAAAATTCCCATATTTTCCATGAATTTCTCCTAATTATTTTTATTTTGTAATTTTTCTATGATTGCCTCTTCGACACAGAAAGGAATGTATGATTTTAAATTTCCTCCAAGTCCTACTATCTGTCTGACCATGCTTGAAGAGAGATATAAATACATAGAATCAGGCAATAAGAAAATAGTTTCAATATTTGGATTGAGATTTTTGTTCATTAAAGACAATTGTAATTCATATTCAAAATCAGATACAGCTCTCAATCCACGAATAATGGTCTTTGCTTCCATCTCTTCAGCAAAACGAATAGCTAGACCATCAAATTTTTCTACACGAACTTTTGAAACATGCTGAATAGTATTCTTGCACAATTCATATCTCTCATCTGTAGTAAAAAGAGTATTTTTACTCGTGACATTTGCCACTGCCAAGACAATATCATCAAACAAATCTGTGGCTTTGGTCAAAATATTTAAATGACCGTAAGTGATAGGGTCAAATGTTCCGGGATAAATTGCTCTTTTCATATTATTTAAAAACCTTTCAAAAAATCACTTTTTTCTAAATTCTTCTAGTTCTTCTATTTCTTTGGGTATCATAAAAGAAAGGTTTTTGAATGAATCCTTAGTAACCAAAATATCATCTTCTATGCGAATTCCGATATTTTCCTCTTTTATATATATACCCGGCTCTACAGTAATTACCATACCTTCTTGAAGAATAGAATCTCTTGCACCTAAATCATGTGTATCCATACCGAGATGGTGAGAGACACTGTGCATATAATACTTTTTATAGTCAGCGACATCTGCAATCAAACCTAGTCTGACGCAAGCCTCTCCAATCATTTCTCCTGTTTTTTGGTTTAATTCTGTTAATCCTATTCCGGGTTTGATCATAGAAATTATAGTTTTTTGAACATTCAAAACCTCATTATAAACATCTTTTTGTCGTTTTGAAAATTTAGTGGATATGGGAAAAGTTCTGGTAATATCAGCACTATAATTTTTAAATAATGCCCCACAATCGCATAGAACAAGTTCATTTTCGGCAATAAGAGTGTTGTTCTTTTTATAATGCAAAGTAGTGGCATTAACACCTGAAGCAATGATAGGTGCAAAACCAAAGTGGTCGAGTCCTCTTCGTCGCATCTCATAGAACAACATAGCTTCAAGTTCATACTCATACATATTATCTTTAGCATTTTTAAAGATAGATTCAAGACCAAATCCAGTTATTTCAATTGCTTTTGATAAAAAATCAATTTCACAATCATCTTTTATCTGCCTCAGAGGCATCATCAGTTGATTTGCTTCAGCATAAGTGAGATGTAAGAATCTTTCTTTGATTTTAGAAGCAAAAAATAGTTGTTTATTTAATGGTTTGTTCAGATTTTGTAAGCCAGTATTGATAAAAACTTTGTTTGAAAGGCTTAAATTATATTGCAAGGAATCCTCAAATTCATCCAAAAATTTGACATTATCAATTCCAGAAATTTCTTTTGCTTCTTCAGGATAAATTTTTGCACCATCCCAAACTATCATTTCTGGGATATTTCTCTGAATATAGATATATTCATAAACTTTATCCTTTTGTTTGAAACATAAAAAAACAGCTTCAGGAGTCTCATAAAGTCCTGTTAAATACAAAAAATTGTTGTTTTGCAGAAATTTTGAGATACCCTTAGGCTCTTCAGCTGCAAAAATAAAAACCATTTCACCATTATTCAATGCGTTTCCGAGTTTCTCTCTCCTCGCTTTTAATACTGACGAATCCATATCAACACCTCTTTTTTTATTCTAATGAGACATAAGATTTTTTGCCTCAGATATAGTAGTTCCATTGGACAAAAGATGACATTCTCAACAGAAATACAATAATAAAAGTATACATTTTTTTATGAACCTTTTTTGTCAACAGATAATTTATTGGGGTGGTCTAAAAATTATAATTTCTATGAGATCAATCAATGACCACAGTCCGAGAAGCCCTATTTTGTCATCTTTATTTATTTTGATGAGGTCATCAATTAGTCCTCTCCGAAAAGTATATTAATAAAATTTTACATCACACATGCCGAAGGTATGTAAAGCTCGGTAGAAAATGATGTAAAACCACAAAACCGCATCCCGTAGGGATGCAACCAATCAATTGGCACATTTTGTTGCATCCCTACAAGATGCAACATGGTGCATATATTCCTTTCTACAAAGCTAACATCGCTACGCAAACGACTTTTCGGAGAAGACTCCACCCTGAAAGGGTGGGACGAAAGGAGATATAGTTCTATTAAAGTTCCACACCTTCGGTGTGCGTAAGGTATGATTTTATGAAAATATATATTTTTTAACATGTTAGCCCACTCTGAAACATCAGTCATTGAAAAAAAATCTTTACAAAAAAACTAAAAAAATTTTATGGCATCCATAATGTGAAATACTATGGATCAAAAAAAATTAGTCGGTCAGTAGTGATAAAATTAAAAAACATCCATAGATTTTAAAAAAGCTCTTGACTTTTTTAGCTTGTTGAAAAAAATGTCCTTGAAACTAAAAAAATAAATTTTGAAGGATGGAATATGACAGTTTGTGTGGGATTATTTGATTTTGTTAAAATCAACAGAAAGGCGTCAAACTCGCAATCTGGAGATACTTTGAGAAAAAAGGTCAATTTGACTCTATTTTTCGATTTTATGCTTGCTGTGGCACCTGTATTCCCTTGTAAATCGTTAATTCTACCCCCCCCCCCCCCCCCCCCCCCCCCCCCCCCCAACCCAATATACCCCTTCACATTCCATTCCTCTCATCTACTCTTTTTTACTCATTT
>WRLO01000165.1 GCA_009777575.1 Candidatus Cloacimonadota bacterium | reverse complement strand
AAAATATTGTATAAAATATAGTTTTTTGCTACAAATATCGATAATATTCGTTTGTATGCTATGATTTTTATGAAATTAATGTTATTTTAAGAATTATATAAAAAAGGACTTTCAGGAGCGGGCTCATAAATGTGGGGGGATTTCACGAGTTTTAATATGAGGGGGAGTGTAAACTCCCTCTTATTATTTATGGCTATCATCCATTATCGAAGATACTAACAGCTAAAGCAATCGGTTAATAGAGTAAGATCTCTGCGGGACTGCATGGGTGTGGAACATTAAATGTATATTATATGCCTATTTTTTACTCCACGACATTTTCTATATTATCCAATATTTTTATGAATCCATCTTCTAATAATTCCTGATTTGGTTTCTTTTTGGGATCAAATGTTTTTACAATATTCACAAAATGTTTTAACATTTTTTCAATAAAGTCATTAATTATTTTTATTTTTGGCTCTATTCCTAATTCTATTCCAGCTTTTTTCTTGATCAATAATCCATTTATTTTATCCAATAATTCTTTATCGGTGATTTGAGCCAATAATTTTTCCAATTCCATTGGGGGTGATTCTTTAAAGTTTTCTATCCACATACAAGCCATTATTGGCTTTAATACATAAAAATATTTTTTTATCTTCACTTCGTTTGTTTGTAAAAATTGTCTGTAATTTCCATCTGCCATATGCAAATAATGATATATTGAAGATATTGGAGAAAAATAACTTTTTGATAATTTGTCCATTATTTCATAAAAATAATTATCTCTATAATATACTATAGGTGATTTTAACCATTCAAACAATACTGGATTCGATTTATTAACTAAAAACATAGTTTTTCGTAAATCCCATCCAGAATAGTCAAATTTATCTACAATTGGATACTCAATCACATCCCTTTTGGGAAGAATATTTAAATACCAGTTTCTATTATGGGCATATATAAACCTAACATCATAATCACTATCCAATGATTCAAAACCCCATGCCCTTGACCCTGCTTCTACAGAGTACAAAATTTTTACTTGATTCTCATTTTCAATTTCGAGAAGTCTTTTCTTTATAATTTCAATTGTTTTTTCATCCATATTTTCATTATGCCTTCGTTTTTTTATTTTTTTCAAATACCCATTTCATTTAACACTTGCACCCTAGTTCGAAATATCATTTTCTCTTAAAATAACTCCTATAATATATTTTAGTTTCATATTTTTTTCTCATTTCCATATCCTTAATAACTTCTCTTTTCTTTACAGACCAAGCATACTATGCACATGCCGAAGGTATGTGAAGCTCGGTAGAAAATGATGTATAACCACAAAACCGCATCCCGTAGGGAACGCATGTATGCGTTCCGCCTCAATATTGGCACATTTTGTAGCATCCCTACAAGATGAAACATGGTGCATATATTACTTTCTACAGAGCTAACATCTATACGCAAACGACTTTTCGGAATGGACTCCTTCGGGATGAATATGTATTATTAAAATAAACCGCTACGGGTGGACAAAATAGTGATAAAATCCGTAATGTGTCTTTCATTGCCTATTTTCTTCTTCTGCTATCAATGTAATATCAAATTCTCTTCCATCTCTAAAGACTTTAATACTAACGGTATCACCTGGAGAAGTGTCGGTCATTCTAATTTCTGTATCATAGACATTTCTGATATTAAAATCGTTTATCATTGTTATTATGTCACCTCTTCTTAGACCAGCATTGTGAGCAGGTCCATTTAAATCAATATTTGATATAATGACCCCATCTGAACTATTCAATCTTAAATAATTTGCAATAAAGGGAGTGATTTCTTGAATTCTAAAACCAAAATATACTTCGCGGATTCGACCATATTGAATTAACTCGTCTGCTATTCTTTTCACTCTGTCTATAGGGATAGCAAATCCAATCCCTAAACTTTCACCAGTTTCTCCCAATGTGTTTATCCCAATAACTTCACCAAAAATATTGACAAGTGGACCTCCGCTGTTGCCGGGATTTATAGTTGCATCTGTTTGAATCATCCCAGTATAAATACGGGAATCTTGTAAGTCAATAAAATCCCTTTCCAGAGCTGAAATCACACCAACAGATACAGTTGGTTGACTATCTTTTAATAAAAAAGCATAAGCATTTCCAATAGCTATAGTCCACTCACCTATCTTTAAATCAGAAGAAGTGCCAAGTATGGCATAACGGGAAAAAATCCCATCTATTTTTAAAATTGCTATATCATGCAAGCTGTCAACACCTATCAGCGAAGTATCGTGTTCTGTAGAATCGCTCATTACAACCTTTATTTGAGATGCATTGTTAACAACATGAGCATTGGTGATGATATATCCATCTCTTGTAAACAAGACTCCGGAACCTATGCTTTGTACTTCTTGTGTGAGAGGCACTCCCTCAAAATCTGGAATCCAAATATTGTGATTTTGTCTCAACCTAATTTCTTCAGTCCGCCATACATTTACACTCACAACTGCTGGAGTAATTAAACTAATAGCATCAGTGATTGCATTATCCCTTGAGACACTTATTTTCTGGTTTTCATTAGATCTGTATAGAGAATAAAATAGTTGTGAGTTTTCTGAATCATGTAAATTTGTTTTATTGCGATGATATTTATCATAAAGATATAAAATACTAGTATTTAAAGAGACTGTTAAAATTATTATTAAAAGTAATTTTTTTTTATTCATTTTATTGATTTTTCCTTATTTTCTATTTATTGGAATTAATGTTTTGGCTAAACCTTCCAATTCCAATAAGTATTTTAGTTTTGCACCAGCAGGAAAATACACTGAAGTATCAATCAAATAAGCGATCTGAAGCTCTTCATCATAAAAAGCAAAGGACTGAAAAGTCCCACCAATAAAGTATTTTTGATTTTGCCACCTACCCGATAAAAACCATACTTGACGATCTCCAAGATTTTTTAAACCTCTCATGACATCGTTTTCAGAAAACTCATCCTCATCATAGTGATTCCATGCCAAATCAGTTCTTTTTTCAAAGAGCCAGTCATCGTGCAACGGGTTTTCATCTGCATATTCCCAATATACTGATATATATAAGTCCGGGTTGCGTTCCTGATCTTCTCTAGAACGCCAAATAAAAGAGATGAAATTATTCTCTAAATCACTTCTAAAAACACGATAAGTTTCTGGAATATACATCATAAAAGGCAAATTAGCAAAAATGCTATCATCTAAACCTTTCAATCTTCTGCTGCTATAAGTCAATCTTGCGATAAATCTATCATAAAATAATTGAAAATAGGTATTTCTATTTTCAAAAAGAAATGTTCTAAGGCTCTCTGGATTATCCCCTAAAAAGAACATGACCAACTGGTCACTAGCCCATAAATTATTATTCATAAACATAGAAGCATTTCTTTGTCTAACACTATCAATGACATTTTCTGACATGACACTTTTTACAAAAGTAGAAACTGGTTGGTCAGAATTTATATCTGCCAAAAAAATAATGTTGTTAAAACGATTGGTATCTCTGAATCGTTCAATATCTCTTAATTCGAGTTGAAATAATTGCTCATTTTCAGTGGTAAAAAAATATCTTTCTAAAGAATGACTAACTATTGGCTGATTCATGCTCCAGACCTGAATATCTGCAAAAACATAAATAGTCTGAGGATGTCCCCAAGCTCTCGGCTTTCTGGGATTTGTTATTAATACATTACTGCTTTGTATTAAAACTTGATTAACACTAGTTGATCTAACTCTGGTCTCAATTTCCTTCTCAACACAACCAAATAATATTAAGAGAAAAATAACAAAAATCCATAGAATACACTTGTAATTTTTTTTTATCATTAGATGACCTCTTTATTTATATTTATATTTTTTCCTCTCTCATAGAGGAGAGTGTGGGAGAGGATAGTATATTATTTAATGATAGTTTTTATTTACCGTTAAATAAGCAAAACCAGATTTCTTAGTTGAGACAAAAAAATATTTTTGCTATTTTTGTCAAAATATATTTTAAATATCAAAATATCATAGTCTATAACTACAAATTCTTGTTTATACTGTAATCGGGTAGGAGGTCACTCATTAATTGGGTGACCGTCCTCCCACACCACCATACATACCGTTCGGTATATGGCGGTTCTTTAGTTTACATCAGTAACTTTCATGTAGTAATCATAAAAGAATAAAT
>WRLO01000164.1 GCA_009777575.1 Candidatus Cloacimonadota bacterium | reverse complement strand
TTCAAAGTAAAATGCTTGAGGTATTAAAAGAAATATCAGAAAATCAAGGACACACAAACATTATGCCACATCTCTACGATGGAGAAAAGTTTTGTATTCAAGAGCAGTTTGACTTTGTAAATATGTTCTGGATGTTTCATGAAGTCAGTGATAAAGATAACTTTCTTAAAGAACTAACAAAAGTATGCAAAACAAGGTGTAAGCTCTTGTTTGCTGAACCCTATATTCATGTTAGCAAAAAAATGTTTGATAAATCTGTTCAACTTTTTCAAGACAATGGATTTAGAATTGTTCATGAAGTCAAAATTAACTTCAGCAGGGCTATTTTGTTTGAAATATGACTATATAGAAAAGGAAATCAAATGATAAAATGTAAAAAATGTGACGAATCTATTCAAGGAAATTATTGTTCAAATTGTGCTTATCCGACTACATTAAAAAAGATAGATGGAAAATTTATCTTGAATGATATTTGAGACGCATTTTATGTGAATAACGGATTTTTTTATACCATAAAAAGAATGCTCTTAAAACCGGGTGTATCTGTGAAAGAATACATTTACGAAGACAGAAACCATTACATTGGACCTGTAAAATTCTTTGTCCTTATATCGATACTTTTTGGGATAACTTATTTCTTTTTTAAGAATTATGTAACCGCTATTACTGTGCAGCCAGTTATAGATTTGGGATTGGCAGAAGATTCTGCAATGACAAAAATGTTAGCTTGGTCTCTGCAAAATACCGTATATACCGATTTATTTGGTGGATTGCTCGTAACTTTCGGGTTAAAGCTATTTTTCAGAAAATATGGGTATAATATCTTTGAGATTTTTACTTTAGTTTGTTATGTTTATGGAATAGCTACGCTATTGCTTGTGTTTATTACTGTTATAACAGGTTTAACAAAATTTAACTTATTACAATATAACCAATACATTACAACAGCATATTTTGTATGGGCAATTGCACAATTCTTTGATAAGAAAAAGATGGAAAGCTATATAAAAGCATTTCTATCATTTATGGTTGGAAGTGTTATGGTTTTAGGTGTCCTTATCTTAATTGGATTTGTTTCTGATGTATTAAAATAAAAGAAATAATAAAGGAGCGAGTGTGAAAGCTTCAACTTACATTTTAATCATAGCTGTGATAACGTCTATCATTATCATAGCTGTAACAATAAGTGGTTCTAAAAAAACACAAGGAGAAAAAGACATGGGTGCAGAAATTATAAGAGTTTATGCTGAGGATATGCCAGCATCTCGATTTATTGGGAAAAAATATCTCGATGAAGACAGGGTTGATGGTACTTTTGGTCATCATTGGGGACAGTGGCATGAGCATGGTTGGTTTGATGAAATCACAAAGCAAACTGACCAAGACCTAAAAGAGTGGTTTGCAGAGGCAGAAGCCTCTCTCGGATTGATGAGGTTCAAAGATGGAGAATCTTTTGAGTATTGGATAGGTATGTTTATGCCAACAGGGACAACGGTGCCAGAAGGTATGAGCTATATCGATTTCCCAGCGATAAAGCTCGGCATCGGCTGGGTGCGAGGAACTATGGAAAACATTTTTTTCATGTGTGATCCAGTCTATGAAAAGCTTTTGGTTGAAGGATTCCAACCAGTTACTGATGAATATGGTGCATGGTGGAGCTTTGAACGATATACATGCCCGAGATTTACCACCCCTGATGAAAAAAGTCAAATCATATTAGATCATGGATATGTATTGCAGTTTCATGTTCGTTGCCAATCTTGTTATATGGTTATAGATGAGCCAGAGAAATTCGGTTCCGAAGCAGATGGCACAGCAAGCTCGGATTATTGTCTCTATTGTTATCAAAATGGTAGTTTTGTAACAGAACGCACCTTAGATGAAGCAATTGAAGCAAATATACCATGGTGGCGTGTTGAAGGCGATGAAAATGACGATGCGGCGAGAGAAAGAATTAGAAAGGTGTTTCCAACACTTAAAAGGTGGAAAAGTGATTAAAAATCAATTTATTAAATTTGTTCTAAAAGTAACTTATGCTCACACAATATCTTGGTTTGCATCAGGTGTGATTGCTGTGTATCTCATGAGTTATGAACAGTGGTTTCTCACAGAACCGATGTCTTTTATGAAGCCTACTACTGAACCTGTCATAAGATTGGGAATGGCTTTGCAAGTATTTCGGGGTGTTTTAGTTGGTTTTGTTTTGTATCCTGTGCGTAAAATATTCTTTGAAGAAAGATTGGGTTATTGGAAACTCGGATTAGTGATATTAGGTTTATCAGTGGTTGCTACATTTGGTCCAGCACCTGGTTCATTCGATGGTTATATTTTCACCAATCTTCCGCAGAGCATGCACTTAGCTTGCTATCCTGAGGCTTTGTTATGGATTTCCTCTTTCGTTGGGATATTGTATATCTCAAACAAATATGAGGACAAAAAACTAGCTCGAATAATCCCGATGATTTTCACAATACTGATAGTATGTATGGGAATTATGAGCTATATGGAAGCAAAAGGATATTTTTGATATGGAGGAGAAATTATGAAACGAACTATAATGCAAATTTACTCAAAAAAATCGAATGAGGCTTTGGAATTTTACAAAAAAGTATTTCCTGAAGCAGTGGAGACTTGCCGCTATCTGAATGATGATGGTAGTATTGCTCATGCAGAGCTGACATTTTTTGGAAATGTCATAGCGATTGCACAGTGGGAAAAAGCAAGCACTGGCCATGCTATGCAGTTTTGCTTTCAATTTGACGAAACAGAAAAACATATCATAGACCATGCTTATGAAATGCTGAAAGAGGAAGGCGAGATTTCGAGTCCACTTGGACCAATTGCATGGAGTCCTTATATGACAGCATTGACCGATAAATATGGTGTGAATTGGTGTTTGTTTATATGATAGAATCAAATTGTAGAATATAGGAGTAAGTGATAAAATGAACAATCAAAACGAAATAATTCTCTATCAACCTGATGGTATGGTTGAAGTTGAGGTTAGATTAGAAAATGAAAATATTTGGCTAACTCAATCTCAGATAGCTTTATTATTTGGTACGAAACGGCCTGCCATCACTAAACATCTAAATAATATATACAAAACAGATGAATTAGATGAAAATACCACATGTTCCATTTTGGAACATGTGGGTCATGATAATAAGCAAACATATAAAACGAAATATTATAATTTAGATGCAATTTTATCTGTTGGATATAGAGTTAATTCGAAAAATGCCACTTTATTCCGTAAGTGGGCAACAAATGTTCTAAAAGAATATATGCTTAAAGGATATGCTATAAATAGTCGTTTCGAGAGAATAGAGCATCGTCTTACAGAAACAGAAAAGCAAATTGATTTTTTTGTAAAAACTTCGTTACCGCCTATCCAAGGAGTGTTTTTCGAAGGACAAATCTTTGATGCTTATGTTCTTGCAAGCGACATAAGCAAGTCAGCAAAGCAATCTATTATATTGATAGACAATTATATAGATGAGTCCGTTCTGACAATGCTCAGCAAAAAGTCTAAAGACATAAGAGTTACTTTATTAACAAGAGATATTTCTGAACAACTGAAGCTTGATATTGACAAATTTAATCAACAATATCCATTATTAGAAGCAAAAACTTTCAATGTCAGTCACGACAGATTTCTGATAATTGATAATAAAGCAGTTTATCATCTTGGGGCAAGTATGAAAGATTTAGGTAAAAAATGGTTTGCTTTTACAAAGTTGGATTTAGATGGACTTTCTTTGCTTGATAAATTGCAAGATTATATGAATGCGATTTCGATATTTTAATCGTAATTATTAGGAGATAACAAAATATGAAAATTATATATCATTTACCTAATCAAAAGGACCGTTATTTTTTTGATATTAACATTTCTAATTTAATAAAAAAAGAAAAAATAAAAATAGCTTGTCCTTACATAAGTATTAATTATTTTGAAGATGTAATTATAAAATTATCATCTGACTTTCAATTATTAACAGATATTATCAAAGTATTTTGTATAAATTTATTACTGATATTAATTTTCGGAAAAGTACATTATCATAAATTTAATATATGAGATTAAAATCCAGTCAAAAATCTACTAACCATTTTCCAAAACTCATCATTATACTAATGAAGTAATTGTATAAAAAAAAATCAAGGAGATTAAAGCAATGCAATATGAATTTAATTTTT
>WRLO01000163.1 GCA_009777575.1 Candidatus Cloacimonadota bacterium | reverse complement strand
ATTGTCTGGAATCAGCAATTAAAGCCTGCTCTAAAAGAATCCGAAAATGATTTTTGCCTTGCCATTTTATATGACACAGAAAGATTATACCTTTTTAAAAAGCATTTAGGTAAATTTATAAGATACAATGAAGGTTACAATACCAAAAAAGAAGAGAGTCAAACCAAGGATCTACAACTTCAGTTAACTGATTCTTACAATACAATTCCAACTTTTGAACAGTTAAAACAGAAAGTGCATCATCCGAAAATAGACCGTAGTAAAAGAACCATCGATGATTTGGAGATTATAAGTGGAGTTTATTGTAATTTGTTAACAGATGGTATTTCAATGATTTTACGCACGATGGATAGAGTTAGTTTAATGAACCAAAGAGGATATGAAATACTTATTCAAATGATCGCACTTAAAATTTTTGATGAAAAGAAAAATGAATGGTTAAAATATTATATCAAAGATGAAGAAGAAACAGATATTAAGAAATTAAAATTTTATATTGAACCCAATGAAAGAGAATACAGAACATTGAATGACAGCAATGTAATCAACTTTATAAAACGAATTGCTGATTTAAGAGAACAGGCAGAAACTTCATACAAAGAGATTTTAAGTGAAACATTAATGGATTTAAGAGATGAAGCACAAGTTAGAGTTATTGCCTCTGTTGTAAACAGTTTGCAGGATTTCACTTTTACAAAGTCAAGTAAAAGTGATTTATGGCAACTAGTCTTTTATCAATTTGCTAATGCTTTTACAAAAACTAATAAAGCACAGTTTTTGACTCCAATACCACTAATTGAGTTTATAGTAGATATTGTAAATCCAAAGGACGGGGAAACTGTAATTGACCCCACATGTGGAAGTGGTGATTTTTTATCTGTTTCATATGTGAAGTCCAATAGTGAAATGAATGATAAAAATATTTTTGGAGTTGATAATGACAATCAGATGGTTAGATTGGCTCAGCTAAATATGTTATTGAATGGAGATGGAAGGTCAACTTTGAAGTTTCAATCAGGGATGGGTTCTATTTCTCACAAATTCAATAAAGACAACGAATTATGTGCCTTAAATACAGAGATGCATAAAAACGGAGATTGGAAAAAAACTAACGATTACACAAAATTAAAAGAGTTTGACATTGTTTTAACGAATCCTCCATTTGGCGAAGACAGAGCTTTTGAAACTAAAGATTCAAAAGAAAAAGAATTAATTGAATGTTACGAAATGTGGAATTTGTATGGAAGAAAAAAAATCGATTTAGGCGTGGTTTTTTTAGAAAATGCCTACCGCATTCTGAAAGAAAATGGAAGAATGGGAATTATTCTATCTAATTCAATAGCATCAATAGACACACACAAACAAGCAAGGAAATGGCTCATGGACAAGATGAGGATTGTTGCTATTTTTGACCTGCCAGCAAATGTTTTTGGAGAAACTGGAACAATAACCACTATTATCGTTGCTTACAAACCCAGTGAAAAGGACTTAATAAGACTTAAGAACGAGAATTATCAAGTATTTACAAAAGAGATTCAAAATATTGGCTATGAAGTAAAAACAAATAAACGAATAAAATTCTTTTCGCCTACTTATAAAATTGATTATGAATCTCTTGAACTTTTGATTGATGATGAAGGGCGCACAGTTTTAAACGAAGACTTTACAGAAACCATAGAACAGTTTAAAGGATGGTGCTATGGACAAGAAAAAACTCTTAAAAATATTTTTATAAAGGGTAAATAAAAATGAAACACAGAAGAGTAAAAAGAGGGGAGTTCCTAATAAAATGGAGTTCTCTTTATGAAAAATGGCAAGTGTGTATAGAAGCTAAATGCATAGAAGAGTTTACAAACATAGACAATGCAATAGAATTTGCAGAACAGAATAGGAATCTTAAAAATGAGTTACAACATAATAAATTACCAAGACATAGTAAATAACGAATCAGTTTTATTAGCAAAACAGTATTCTTATATAAAAGAGTATAAAATAGTTAAAAATCTACAAAATAAGTATGATAATATTTTTTCTTATATTGAATCTATAGATGGTTATGCTTTCTCAACTAAAACTTATATGCCAAGTTATATTTCAAAAGTAAATAAGGTACCTTTAGTGCAAATAGGCAATGTTAATTCTGAATTATGTTTATCACTCAACCAAAAATATGAGTATGTTACTATTAAAGAATTACCCAATAAAAAAAAATATCTCTTGTCAGAAAAGGGAGTACTAATTTCTCTTACCGGGAATGATGATATAGAAAATGATATTTCAACCTTTTTTGATAATGATTTTAATTGTTTTTTGAATCAAAGAGTATCATTTTTTAGGTTAAAAAAAATAGATGATATAGATTTATTATATTATTTTTACGCTTTTACAAAATATAAAATATTTAACATCCAATGGATTGGTACAGGTTCTGTTCAAAAAAATACTGTTGCTAAAGAAAGAAAAAAAATATTCATTCCTAAAATTAATAATTATCAAACAATTAAGTATGTTTCTATGCTAATGCAAGCGATTATTAACAAAGAAAAAATGATTAAGTTCAGACATAAAAATATCTTCAATGCTATCGATAATGAATTACGACAAAACCAAAAAGCAATCAATTTCAAATTTGACTTTCCTACAATAAATGAAATAGAAAATTCATCTCGTCTAGATACAGGGACTTACGCCGAGCAATTCAAGGAAATAGATTTTTTGATTAAAAATTATAGGGAAGGCTGTTTCTTTTTAGATAAAAATCATTTGAAAAGCGGAAATACACCTAACACAAGATTCATTGGAGACATTGATAATTTGAAATATAGATGGATAACACCCACACATTGCTCTGATAACGGATTAATACTTATAGATGAAGGCATAAATTTGAAAGGAAATAATAACATTAATGAAAATTGTCTGCTATTAGTTAATAGAGGGCAAGGGATAGATTGTGGGAAGTCTATATTTTACAATTTTAATGATTATGGAAAAGGGCATCATAATCAAGGCATGTATAAAGTATTTAATTATGAAAAAGAAAAACTTATTTTCATTTCATGTTTTTTAAATACGCAACTTATTAGAGAGTATTGTTCTAAACTTTCACTAGGTTCAAAAATGAAAGAGTTAAAAATGGAGCATTTTTTACAAATACCATTCCCCAATTTCTCAGAAGAAAAGCAAAAAGAAATAGTGAAATTATATCATAACGATAATATCGCATACCAGCCGAAACATAGAAATTTAGACAACTTCCTAACTAACGACAATGAGTTTAATAAGGTTGCAGGGATTTACGAAATTAACAAAACAGCAAAACAATTAAAAACATTACTAAATTCAGCCATTGATAATATAATCAATGATAAACAAGTAGATATTGTTTTCGATTGATGTGTTTCATAAAAAATCTACATTATGGAAACAAACAAAAACAACATGCTGATATACAAAAACGAAAAGGGAGACATAAAAATTGACGTCTTTTTTTGAAAATGGCGAACTTTGGCTGACCCAAAAAGCTTTATCAGAATTATATCAAGTGAGTGTTTCGACAATTAATGAACACATAAAAAATATTACAGAAGAAGGTGAATTGGATTCAGAGGCAACTATTCGGAATTTCCTAATAGTTCAAACTGAGGGTAATAGAGTTGTAAATCGTGATATCCAGCATGTTAGCTTTGAGATGGTGCTTGCTATTGGATATCGTGTTCGTTCTCGTGTTGGTATGCATTTTAGAAACTGGGCAAGCCGAGTTCTGAAAGAATACACTCAAAAAGGTTTTGCCATGAACGATGAGCGACTGAAAAATCCAAAACCTTATGGTGTAGATTATTTTGATGAGTTACTGGAAAGAATTCGTGATATTCGTACTTCCGAAAAACGTTTTTATGAAAAAATCAAAGCGATTTATGCTACTTCTGTTGATTATGATGCTCGTGATGAAAAAGCAAAATTATTTTTCAAAACAGTTCAGAACAAACTACATTACAGTGTTCATGGGCATACTGCTGCTGAACTGATTACTTCTGATATTTCCGAGTGTGCTAACATGTTAAAAAATATATAATTATCTAAAAATAGTTCTTGACAAAAAGCCTCCTTATATTATTGTAGTATTGAAAGATACAGAATAATTAAAAAGGAGACTTCAATGTCATTATTAAAATATCATCAAATTAGTCAAGTAAAATCTGAGGCGATTAATACTTCATCACTCGAA
>WRLO01000162.1 GCA_009777575.1 Candidatus Cloacimonadota bacterium | reverse complement strand
ATTCAATTAAAATGAAAACTATAAATCAAACAAACATTCTTTGTGACATGACAAGTATAGATATTGAATATATCAATAGTAAAAATAAACAATAGAAGAGGTAAATATGAGTATGGATAAAGAAGAATTTATAGAGGCATGTAAAAAAACTGAGAGAAAAGTACATGATTTTTTCGACAGAATACACTTTGATTTAATACTGCCCTCAATTGATGAACCCACCCAAGCTCAACTTATATTCCTGAACACTATTCGAGAAGTCCAACCAAACAACGATTTCATAAATGTAATACAGGTCAAAAGATCCGTATTATATCTATTCGGTATGACATTATGGGAAAGCGCAAGGCAGATAAGAACTATTTGTAGGGTTGCTGTTGCGAAAAAATATGGTGCAAACGATAACATAAAAGATATTGAAATGGGCACATTAATAGAGCTAAAACACTTTAAAGATATCAAAATCTCAAATAAATTTTCAGAGTCATATGATTTATTAATACAGTTTGACAATAAAAAAAAAACCGACATTTATGGGTTAGATGACATTATCAACGTGATATATCCTATTAAAATTTGACATGGTTACATTATAAATATATGAGGATAGAATAAATGAAGTACGTAGGTTTAACAAAGTAGAAGATGAACTTGGCTGTTTTTTATCTGTACTTGGTGACAGTCTAGAGGATACTACTGTGGGTTCATTAGTTGAGATGGCTAAAAAAATTCTCCCTGACGATGTTGTTTGGCGTAGTGCAATCATGGCAAAACAAAAAAGAAAAGACGTATATTGTAGTGTTGTAGTTGGATATGAGGGAGAGGATAAATGGCTTGAGAAAGATGAACTGAAATTATATATAGAAAACACAAAGAGAACGGTGGAAAAGAGTAAATGGGCTGATTATGGCATAAATGCCATTGATGCAGCTATATCCATCTTTGGATTTGAAAATGTCCGAGCTTATACCAAAGGTATACCTAATGTTTGGTGCATGGACGCCAATGAGGTAGATTCAGAAAGAATAAACGACTTACTCTACCCTAAAAAAGTATTTAGAGAAGGGGTGGTCATTTGTGAGGACACGCCATTCTACCAAGCTATTCATCTCTACGAGATGACGAATGTAGTGGCAATCTCCGATTGCCACACAAAGCCAAACGGAGTTTGGCACTACGATATTGTGCCAAATTTTCTATATACGGACGCGAGGGTGGTGTCATGGGGTTGGCTAAAGCCCGATACTCGGAGGGTCGCCGATACAATCGTTATAAGACCCTTCGCTATGCTCAGGGTGACATATCAATTGACAGTTGATAGTTGACAATTGACAATGAGAAAGATCCTTCACTTCGTTCAGGATGACAAAGCCAATCGGAGATTGGCGCTACGATATTATGCCAAATTTTCTATATACGGACGCGAGGGTGGTGTCATGGGGTTGCCTAAATGCCGATGTGTATAAGTATTTTTTGTGTTTGTGGATAAGTCTGAAATAGTTGATAGTTGTCAGTTGATAAGTGATAGTTTTTTCAATGGGTTGTGAATGGTTCTTCAATGCTCCTTGAACGCTCCTTGTAGGTCACCTGTATAATGCGTTGGGAAATAAGGAGTTGTGGGTTTGGATTTTGTGTGGATAAGTATGTGGATAAGTAGTTACAAGTTACAACTGACATTTCCAAGTTGCTTTAACCTATTGAAAAACATTAAGATATATAAAAATATTGCTTGACAAAAAGTCTCCTTAAAATAATGTGACATTGTTCATTACAACAAAATTAAAAGGAGACTAAAATGACAAATATTAAAAGTAGCGATTTATGTCAAGTAAAAAAAGATATGATTTCTTTTTCGGGGGTCAATAATCTTTTTCTTTTTTTCAACATCAAGGGCACATTGGAAAGAGCCCGCATCACAAAGAGCAAGGGTATTCAGAATGTATTGATACTTTTATATCTATGTTTGCTTCATTTCAAGGGTCGCCGTTCAATCACAGAGGGTTTACAGTTTCTTGAAAAGCAAGTCCATAAAAGCACAGTTCACAATTTCTTGAACGATACGACTTATGATTGGCGTAAATTATTGACACACACAGCCAAAGTATATCACAAGAGATTTCCCGCCGACTCAGGTAAACCTACAGTATTCATTATTGATGATACCTCAAAGGAAAAAACAGGTCGTTTCGTAGAATTTATCGGCAAGTTTAGAGACCATTGTAATGGTTGTTTTTATATGGGTTATCAAGTTATTTTTGGTGGTATCAGCAATGGTCAAACCTGCATCCCGATTGATTTTACCATCAAAATCAGCAACCCCAAGAAAAGCAAGAAAAAGAACAAGAAAAACCGCAAGATGTGGAAACAAGGTAAATACGGAAAAGGTAAGTATCCGAGAAACAGCCATACTTCTAAACGAATAGCAGAGGCTAAAGAGACTAAATTTGATTTGTGTGTAACTATAGAAATATTGGAACTATACGCTTATCGATGGCAGATAGAAGTGATGATTAAAGATTTGAAGCAGCACTTTGGTTTCTATCGTTCCATGTCAACCAAATACGCTCCACAAGTAGCAGATTTAAGTATAAATTGCATGTTTTATGTAATGATATGCACCCTGAAAGAGCACAAACCTAAAAAGTCATCGTATCAATTACTACTTGATTTACAATTTGAATTTGAGGAGTATTGTTATGAGATGTTCTTTGCCTACAAATTTAGAACTAAAACAGTAGAATTTGTCGACTTTGCTATGAGCAAAGGACTGACTTACATATCAGAATTACGAGCATTGATGAACGCGTTACTGGACGAGTTCCTGAGCAAAGAGTTCTATGACGATAAAATTGTCGAAGTAGATACCTCGCAAAATGACACTGTTGCGTAACTGACTGAAAATAAAACCTTTCAGCAAATACCACGACTCCCAACATGACTATTTTGCAAGGAATTGCAACTTGGAAATATTAGTTATAATCTCTATCCATTTCATTTCTCCCTTATTTTTGTTTATCGTGTTAATCATCTTTGATACACACACCTTATTGAATTGAATCCAATATTTGTTGTGTCTCAGATA
The DNA here is from genome assembly GCA_009777575.1 of Candidatus Cloacimonadota bacterium. Lineage (GTDB taxonomy): Bacteria > Cloacimonadota > Cloacimonadia > Cloacimonadales > WRIO01 > WRLO01. Next base: position 1,224 of record WRLO01000162.1, on the reverse strand, counting down.
TAATTTGTACTAGTGGTTTTCCGCTTAGTCCCCTTAAGTATTCGGCAGATACTGAGTCTTTTCTCGAAATCTCTAGTGCTTTATTGAAACAATACACAGCTTTCTGGTATATGTTTTTGTGATTTTTTGTCATACTTGGTTCACCTGTCATTGCTCCAAGCTTGATAGATACCATATTGAAGTTCTTGTCACTATCTTTCACAAAATTGAATATTTCCATAGCCAAGTTGCATAGTTCGTGTCCAATAGGGATATATACCAGCATGCTCATACTCAATTGTGATGGATGCATGAGTTCTGTTCCTTTATCAGCAAATTTTATAGCATTGTGTAGCAATACCCATTTTCGAAGGACTCCTATTGGATTTATTTGTGCTTCATTTAGTTCTGCGTCAGCCATTGAAAGATAAGCCATTCCAAAATTTGGGTTCAATTCTATTGCTCTTTTGAAATCACGGATTTGCTCGTCATAAGTTAACACAGACAATCCATAACGCCCTCTATGACTATAGGCAGAAGCATGGTTCGGGTCTATTTCTATAGCCTTTGTAAGATGCTCCACCGCCTGTTTTTCTCTCCCGGAGCCACCATATTTTACTCCAAGATTGAAGTGTGCTCCAAAATGTTTCGAGTCAAGTTCAATCACTTTTAAATAGCATCTGATTGCATCTTCTTCTTTTTCTTTACCCATCTTGCCGTATACTACACCAAGATTGAAATGAGCAGGTAAATATGACGAGTCACAGCTGATAGCCTGTTCCCATTCATAAACCGCCTCAGCATAATTGTTCACGTCGTAATGTTCCACTCCACGATTGTAGTGGGTTCGTGCTTTGTCCAACGCTTCGTTTTCAGACATCGTTTTCCTCCTATGGATTTAATATTTGACTATTCTTTTGTTTTATTTGGGTTGTTACCCTTTCCTTTTCCACCGCAGGCGGTGGAAAAGGAAAGGGGGAGGGTGTGGTGGGGTTGTCTGCCCCCGATTGAAATCGGGGGTTATAAAAGTGTCGACCTTGCAGGTCTTGTGTGGATGTCGGCGGTCGTAGTTGCCGACCCGGAGGGTCGCCGATACAATCGCCATAAGACCCTTCACTGCGTTCAGGGTGACAAAGCCAATCGGAGATTGGCGCTACGGCTGTTTGCGATATGTCACACGAATTGAAGTTATAGACAAGCTTTGCATTCCTACGGAATGCGGCCCCCCCCCCCCCCCCCCCCCCC
>WRLO01000161.1 GCA_009777575.1 Candidatus Cloacimonadota bacterium | reverse complement strand
TGCAATACAAAACAGTTCACAGCAAAATCCAAGAACCATATATCAAGAAGAATGGTCGACTTGATATCGAAATGATACTCTTGAAATTTCAAGAAGCTGTCCGCGAAAAATACTCAAACGATGATATTTGGAAATCAGACGAGTTTCTCGAAAAAGACCTTCGGATGTTGTTTTTAATGTTTTTGAAACCTATCATCAATGGTCTCGGCTTCTCTTTTAAGGAAGTCCAGACAGGAGCTGAAAAGAGGCTTGATGTAGTGGTAGTCTTTAAAGATGAAAAATTTGTGATTGAGCTTAAGATGTGGAGAGGTGCAGAATATCATAAAAAAGGTATTAAGCAACTTAAAGACTACATGAAAAAAGAGTCTGTAAACAAGGGTTATATGCTGATTATGAGCAAAAATAAGGAAAAAGAGTTTGTTTCTGCAAAGGAAAATGGGGTGTTTTGTGTGTATATGTAGAGATTCAGAGTTTTTTAACACAGAGATTTTATGAGAAGACACGAAGCACACAGAGATAATGAATAATGTCACAATATATTATTCCAATAGGAATTTAGGCTTTATAGAAAAATGTCACCCCGACCAGATTTTATTTTCCGTTAGGAAATTAGCTAGAAAAATACTATGCTAAATCCCTACAGGATAAAAAGTTGTGGTGTCATAGTTTTCTACAAAGCCTGAAATCCTACGGATTATGTAATGTCAACTTTCTAGTTGACAAAAAACATCGAATTGGAAAATTCGATTTACAATAGGACAAAAAGTCTCGAACTGGAAAATTCGATTTACGATAAGAAAAATAATAAGAATAAACGGAGGAAACAATGAAATTAACAAATTTTAGAAAATGTTTGATTTTGATAGCAGTATTGTTTATTACACTATTAAACGCACAAAATATAGGTAAAATCGAGAGTCTGACAAACGATGAGCTACGATTTAATTATGATGTATTTTTAGGTACTTTATGGAGCTATGAAAACAAACTGATAGCTAGTAATGGCACAAAAACAGAAGAGTTTGTAATGCTCCCCAATGGTGAGCTGGAAAAAATCAGCTATTTTGATTATTCATCCTCTTCAGGCATGATTTATGGTGATAGGTATTATTTACCCAAAAATCGCACAGATATATTTCCTGGTGTCAATGGATTTTATGTTTTTGATTTGACAAAGACTCCAATGGAGCTGATTACTTATGTTGATTTGATACCTCGAGGCATTCGGACATTGTCGCGGAACACATTTTTTTTTACTGAAAGTCAAGTGATGGTCTACTATAATGGTAGAATTTATCGATTTTGTAACGAGACTTACGCATATCAAGGTGAAATTCTAGTCCTTGAAAGTGCTAGCTTTTTTGAATATTCAAATGGTGTTTTTATCACAATTGACTGGAATAGACCAGACCTTATAATTAGGCTACATCATTTAGATTATAATTACCTTAAAGAAATCTCATCGAGAACCATCAGTGCTTTTGGGATTATTTTAGATCAAATCAGCGTTATCGACAATAAACTCATCCTAAGCTCTTTTGATACTACAAATAGTGCAATTCATGTCATCGATATCAGCGATCCTGAAAATCCTTTTACTGCTAGTAGAATAAGGGGGCAATTTTACAATTTCCACTATACTGAATCGCGTATCTATGCTTACAACAGAGATACGAGTATTGGGCTACAAATTTATGATTTAAATAGTTTTGGAGATTATGATCTGGTTTATACTAAAAATATTCATCATAACGCTGCTTCAGTACCTTATGGGATTCATTTAGTGGATAATTATCTTTATTTACAGGCTCATTTTGCATTGCTTGTCTTTGATCTCTCAAAAGATAATGAGATGATTCACACTTATGGAAATGTAAACTATTACCCGATTGTGAGTCATTCAGAAAATGATGTTTACTATATGGAAGTCGATTTATTTGCAGGAGAGCAAAAGATTTACTCTGTTTTAGACAATACATTGTTAGTAACCTTATATTTAGAACGATTGTCACTTACCCATCAGTGGCCTGCCTGGTTTTTTCTCTACAATCGTTTTATAATCATCGATGATAGACTGTATTTATCTTATGAGGAAGGAGATTTTCACTATCTTGACATTTACCAGATAGAAAATCAAAATGCTACTTTGCTTACTCATACTCAAATCGCTCAAGAAAGTACTCCACATATAAGTATCGTGGGAAACAAAGTTTTCTTTCAATATCATTCTCCCAATAGAACTTCTATATATGACCTGATTGACGACCAAGTCAGCTATATTGGTACTATGCTTGGTAGAATTCAATACCCCTTTAGCTCTACTCAATCAGATGTCATATTGAATATACATAATGGAACTCTATTTATCCGTGATTTAAATGATTATACAAACATCCTTCTGGAAAGCCAAATTAGTTATATGATAAATGACACTTTTATTTTAAATTTTGATGAAAATCATTTTTCTCTAATAAATTCAACCTCTGCTGGTGACGGACCAGATAGAAGTAGAATGTATTCATTTGATATAAATAATAATAGCCTCGAATCAATAAAATCATTTACAACTAGCAATTTAACATCTTTAAACAGAGTTTTGACTGCTACCAGTCAAATTTCAAACAACAATCTTGCAGAATTTTTTACTATCAATGAAAACCAAGTAGTATCTATAGGCAATATTGATTATGGGGATAGGAATGTTTTTACTAGTAGCACCTATTTCTTTCCCGATAGGAGAAAAATGGTTTTGGTAACAAATGGTGGAATATGGACTTATGATATCAGGTTTGAGGGTGATGTGTCAGAATATGAAGAGGTGACTCCAATAGTTCGCTCCGAGCTTTGGGGTAATATCCCCAATCCATTTAATCCTGAGACGACTATTAGGTTTAATGTCGCTGTAGAGTCTATCGTCTCGATTGATATATACAATATCCGTGGACAGAGAGTTAAGAGGCTATTGGATGGATTTTATGAAAGAGGCTCTCACACTGTAGTCTGGGATGGGAAAGATGACCATGGTCGTGAGCTGGGAAGTGGGGTGTATTTTTATCGGATGATAGCAGGTGATGTAGTGGATATGAGGAGAATGGTTTTATTGAAGTAATGTAGAATGGAAAATGAAAGGAATTAAGGATTTATAAGAAAAAAGGAAATATTTAATTATGAAAACATTTAAAATCACTGGGATATGTGTCCCTGAAGAAGATTTCATGGTCGATACAAGTGGCAAGATAGCTCAAATCATGACGATGATAAGGAGAAAGGACTATTTTGTCATCAATAGACCAAGGCAATATGGGAAGACTACAACATTGGCTCTTTTGGAAAGAGAACTTTTGAAAACAGATGATTATCTGCCTATTTTTCTGAGTTTTGAGGGAGTTGATGGGAGCTCCTATGAAAATCCAAAAGTGTTTTGTAGTAATCTATTAAAATTATTGAGTAAAGACAGAAATGTAAAACAGTTTGGATATGATAACTTGTTTTTAGAAAAGAATGATGAGATTGAAAACTTTACTACTTTTTCATCTGTTATCACTGATGTTTTATCAAAGATAGAAAAAAAGATAGTCCTGATGATAGACGAGGTTGATAAATCAAGCGACAATCAGATATTTCTTTATTTTCTTGGAATGCTCAGAGAAAAGTATCTAAAATCACAGATGCAAAAGGACACTACTTTTCATAGTGTAATACTTGCTGGTTTGCATGATATTAAGTCGCTGAAGATGAAGATATATTCTGCATATCCCCCCCCTACCCCCCCCATAAATGAGGGAGGAAATGGTAGTAGCATAAATGTGCGGGGAACTCCTCCCACATTTATGGGGGGGGCAGGGGGGGGGCAAGGTGAAGCAAAATACAACAGCCCTTGGAACATAGCCGTTGATTTTGAAGTCGATATGAGTTTTACATCTGAAGAGATTAGCACCATGCTCTCGGATTACACAGCAACAACAGGCTTTCAAATGGACATTCTTGCTGTCAGTGAAAGGATACATTTCTGGACAAATGGTTATCCATTTCTAGTGAGTAAGCTTTGTAAGATGATTGACGAGAAGGTTTTACCAAAAAGAGAAAACAAAAACTGGGGTGCTACAGACATTGATGATGCAGCCAATAATCTTTTAAAGGAAATAAATACTCTCTTTGAAGACTTTGCCAAAAATCTACAAAATAAACCTGATGTCTCTGATCTAATAGAACATGTCATTTTAGGAAGAAACGATGTGCCTTTTGATTTACTCAATCCTGTTATCAATTTTGCCTATATGTATGGTATGATTCGCAAGAATGAGTATGAAAAAGTAAGTATCCACAACAAAATCTTTGAAGAGAGGATGACAAGTTACTTCATCACAAAATATGCTCTGCAATACAA
>WRLO01000160.1 GCA_009777575.1 Candidatus Cloacimonadota bacterium | reverse complement strand
TAAAAATAGGTAGATCGATTTATATTGGACTCGAAAAAACATATAATTTTGTTTTAATGGGAGCAATTGCTTATAATTTGATTAGAAGTGTAAACATTTTATGACCTCTTTACAGGAGAGGTGCGTCCAAATTTCAATAAAAAGACAAAAAAAGGTAAAATACAGCCGATTTATATTACTATTTTTCTCATGTTTGACATTAAAATTGCTTTAGAAATACAAAAAATCTAATTTTATATTAATATTCTATTAAAATGGCTTCTGTGCAGTGACCTTTATATGTGTGAAAGTGAGAGTTGCACTGGACTCAGCAATCATGCATTGTTGATATGTAAAAAATATAAGGAGCGATAGTTTTATAAATGAAACTGATAGGGACGCAAAAGGTAGAATAAAGAGGACAAAACATGAAAAGAATAATTAAAGGTAAACGAGTAATTCTTCGCCCATTATGTGATGACGATGCAAGTTTTTTTGCCCATTGGTACAATCACCCAGAAGTAATGTTTCAGTGCGGTTTTCATGAACCTACAACGCTAAAAATTGAGCTTGATAACATACAAAAACCTGAAACATCGGAGAGAGACTGGTATGCCGTGACTACTGTTTTCAAAAAATTCATCCATTTTTTCAAGCATATCACTCATTTTTTTTCTGTTCACTTTAATTTCTCAATTTTCTTAATAAACATTTTGTATTAGAGTTTTTTCAGAAAAGTGACATTGGAAGCAAACTTGATAAAAGCTTTTTTTGCTTGACTTGCTTGACAATATCTCTTTCATGGTTTTGGATGAAGTGCGCTACACTTTTCACAATCACCATATATTGGGCATTCCTTATGAGCACATGGACAATTTTGATTTTTCATCTTTTTCTCCTTAGTTATCTGTAAAAAATGTAAATATAAGAGATTGTTCGCTTTAATCTATTCTTGTCATAATTTTCTCAAAGTTCAATAAATCATCTTTGGATAAACTATTAACCAAGTTTTGTTTCATTTCATAATAAACAATAGGCCGCTCTGAAGGTTTTAAATATTGTTGAGCAAACTTAGCACTTTTTAAGGAATTTCGATAATATGAGATATCTTTTTGTAATAAAACTTCTTTTATCTTTTCATGCTTACATACATAATGGTAAAATTCATTATGTGGAATACCAAAAATACCAGCAACAATTTTAATAATTTCTTTAAGTTCATTTGCATCATGATTGATTATCATTAAATATCCTCCATTTCAATAAGTTCACTTATGTTTAAGCCCTGCATAATACTTTTTCTCTATACTTTATATTTTTCATAAAATTCATAACTTTTGTTATATGCTGTTGTGCCTTTTTTATATCTTATTTCTTTCTATTAATTTAATAATTTCTCCAGAACAACACATTTTTTTAGGATTTAATTTTATACAGTTACCAATTGTACAAGCATTCGTCTTTTCTCTAATATCTTGTAAAGTCATAGCACCGTTTTCAATTGAATGAAGAATTTCCTGTTTGTTACTTGTGAACAATAACACATAATTTCATTTTCCATTTTTTACCCCTTTATTATATACAATTTTAATGAACCAAACAAATAAATAGCCTGACAACCCTCACCTCGCAGAATTTCTACAGCAGTATTGATATCGTCTCTAAATTTTTTGGGGATATTCAATTCCATCATACCGTACTCCCTGTTATATCGAGATAAAGCCTTATTTTCTGCATTACACACTCCATAAATAATAAATCATAAAATCCGTTATTTTAAAGTCCGTTTTTTTGTCAATCATTTTCTCTGACCTCTTGATAATCTCGATGGGTTAATTTTTTTCTAAAAAAATCGATTAACTCTATTCATAACCCCTTCTATCTAAGATACCAAGCGAGAAGAAATAACCCAAAGATAACTTTAATATTCGCATACTATTCACTTTCATTTCCTTTGTTCTGTGTTATCTAAAGTATTTGATACAATAGCTGCTTTGTCATAAAAACCTGCTTGAAAAATACCTGATATAGTGAATATTTCTAAATCAGCTTTGGGAAAATATTTTGTGTTAAGTTTTGATAATCTATTTTTTTCATTTCTCCATAAGTTGCATATAAAACTTTGACTATTTTCTGATAATGAATTATATCATCATAAGACAATGTTTTTCCTTTCCTATCTTTGAGCCATTTTTGAGCGGGTTGGTAGCCTCCGATGTAAAATTCCCAGGCGACCAATGGGACATTGTCAAAATGTTGTGTGTCATTGATGTAAACCTTTCCTATTGCATCATCTATGTTTATATATTTTGGTTTATCTATTACATTTGTTCCTGATACATTGAAATTGGCTATTTGATTGTCGGGTTCCACTCCATCCATCAGATGAAGTTTGCGTAATCTCCTACCTGCACTTACATAATGCCAAAACTCGTCTGCATTCTCAGGATACGGTATTTTTGGAAAGTCTATTTTTAGAAACTCTTTGTATTTTTCTCGGTAAGATTGCGAATGTAAGCGAGCATATATATAATCGAATATATTTATTGGGGTTAGTTCGTTATTTTCATCAGAAATTGTGTAAGAGAAGAATTGTTTTGTGTTGACGGTTGGTAGTTCTATAGATTTTGCAATTTTTTGCACGATAGCCATATTCATATTAGGTTGCGCGAATTCGTTTTCTTTTTCTGGTTTTAAGTAAAGAGGAAATACATAAGCAGCACTGCCAAGTATATGTTTATCGGTTATTTTATTGATTATGAAAACATCAGAATAAGGTGTCTCTTTGTTTGCTATAATCCTTTCTGTAACTAATCCAACATTTGGACCATTTAAGAAATGTCGCATAACTTCGTTTCGCGGTCTGCTGTGAAATCCTCTCGACTTTCCTATATAATCCACAAATTCTTTTTCAGACCTAATAGTTTCGGAATTTACAAAATGTCGCATAACTTCGCCTCTCGGTGTACAGTGGAATCCTTTTGATTTTCCTGTGTAATATGTAAATCTTTTGTCAAAAGGACGATAACATATTTCAACTAATTTTGTAAAATCAGGATTAGAAGTCAGTTCTTTATGTGCACCTGCGACACTCCAATCTCTTGTATCTTTTCCTAACCTATATTTATTTCTTGCGGATTCAATATCAAGTTTTACAAAGTCTTTTATTGTTTGTGTTAAAGAAAAAGCAGTGAAATGAATAGTAAAATCATCCCTTGCTGTTGAAACACCTACAGAATTTATAAGAAACATGTCTTGGATACTAAATCCTTTTTCATATCTGCTTTTTCCAGAGAAAACTTTTGATGTGAAGAAATAATAAGGTTCCACTGGTCTAAGTTTTTTAAATGGAACATTATATAGTTTATTACTTTGTAGAAAAGTGAATTTATCCTCTCGTTTCCCATAAAGATCATAGTGATAGATTTCTGCATGTTTTTTTTCATCGACTAAGATATCCTTGTTACTTTTTTTTACGAAAATATTTATAGAAACACCTTGCATGATATTAAACACATTCTCGTCTTTTGAACTATCGGGTGCTATCTCTTTTTTTATTGAACTACCATGTAAATCAATTATATAGACCTTATTGAAACTATTCAGTAAGTTCCACCGCATGCCTCTAAAGGTAGGGTTATCCAAAAAACTATTATTTGTGATAAATGCCAAAACACCCTCACCTTTTTTTTCGATAAAGTGTTGCCCAAATCTGATAAATTTTACATAGTCATCATTGATAGATTTTGGATTTTTTTCATTTAATTTTTCACCTGTTGGTTCTTTTTTGTAATCTTGTAACAATCTGTCAATCCATTCATTACTCGTTTGACTTTCCACATTGTATGGTGGATTTCCGAGAACGACCATCACAGGAGTATCAAGCTTTATTGCACCTGCTTCGTCAGCTTCTTGTGAAAATAATCTGTCTTGCCCGCGATGACCTTCTGAGAATTCGTCCAGAGAATTTGTAAGAAAAACTCGCAATCTCTTTTCATTTTCATTGATAAAGCCTGTTTTTTCGAGTGTCCAGTTAAGATTCAGATGTGCCATTGTATATGGTGCCATCAGGATTTCAAAACCATTTAAGCGAGGTAGTAGATGGTCGGAAACATAGCTTTGCCATAATCCTTGTTGACTGGAAAACTTGTGATGTATATGTTTTATAGTTTCTACGAGGAAAGTGCCAGTACCTGTGGCAGGATCGAGAATTTGGACACGGTGTTTGTCCGTAGCGCTACACACAATCTCCGATTGGATATTTATATTGTTTTTTTGCCAATCGGAGATTGGCTCTACGGATGCTAGCCCCATCGGTAGCTCAAAATCATTAATCAGGATGTCGTCAACTGCTCGGACAATAAAGTTTACTACTTCATTTGGGGTATAATAAACTCCTCTGTTCTTTCGTAGTGTGGGATTGTATTCTGATAGGAAACATTCATAAAAATGGATAATCGGGTCTTTGTCACCCAGCTCTCCCATCACAGCATTCATATCGGTAACC
>WRLO01000159.1 GCA_009777575.1 Candidatus Cloacimonadota bacterium | reverse complement strand
ATTACTTAAAACATTATTTGCATTGGTGCAGTTCTGGATGATAATTTCAGTATTCGGACCCGTCGCTTGGATCTGATAATCATGGTTGTTTATATAAGAATTTGAGATTATCAATTTCGCTCCGTCTATCAGTTCTATATCACCTATCTTGTTGTTGTCAAAATTACTTGAATTTATCACAATCTTTGTGTTTGTCCCTTCAGCTCGAATAGTGTTACTTTGAGTATCTATGTGTCCTCCGTTGATGTTTAGGGTTGCACCGTTTGATAGTGTAAGCAAATCATTTGAACTAAGTTTGAATATGCTATTGTCAAACACTAATTCCGCTCCATTTTTTATCTGAATATTCCTTAAATCACTAATACCTGAAACTGAATTCAAATAGATTTTGGAGTGTTCCCCTGTAGCTACAAGCTTTGCAGTGCCGAGATTGAAAGTACCTCCGTTTACGATAAGTTTGCCATTTCTCACTTCAAAACCAAAGTATTTATTATAGTCAGGATCTGAATTAGGACTAATGTTTTTATTAGTTACAATAAGCTCGCCTCCAAAATCTACAATATAATTTCTATTCATAAAAAAATTATTTGGTTCACTTATTTCTGATTCATCATATATCAGTTTGATTTTTTGACTCGGATGTGTTGCATAAAGCATAGAATTATTTTGCACAAACATATCTCCTTCATAAGTCGCATAATACACAAGAGGTTCTTTTGATGAATTTTTATAATCAAATGTACCTCTAATTTTTACATTAAAATCAGATATGTTTCCATGATTTATAGTATTAATGATAATATTTTCTGCATGATCATAATCAAACCATTCTGTATAACACAAAAATATCGGCGTTCCATCAGTATCTACTACACGAGCATAATTTGTAACAAAGTCGAATTGATCATGATGAAGAAGCTCTTTGACACCATCAAAACCAAGATGGGCAACATTAGGACCAACTATTGAAAATCTTATAGATAGCTGAACATCCCTAGGTGGTTTATTATCAACGAGACCAGAAGCTGGATTAATTTCCCAAAAGCTAGGTGGTGTATGAATATGATAGCTAGATGAACCCCATGTATTAGAATTTGGGGGAGGCATATACTTTGTGATATGTGCTCTTTCAGCCATTTGTATTACACCCAAAGGACCATTATAAAGAGGGGTATCGACCCAGTTATTTTGGGCTATTGAATGTGTAAATGTAAACGAATGCCTTAAATCTCTTTGTGGTCCATTACCGCCTTGATTGTTTGTAGAGACACTGAATTCAGTAGTAATCAGCCTATCATTATTACCCGTATATGATTTTAGTATACCTGAAACCATATTCACATAAGGATCTATATTTTCTACATTATTATTACTTAGAAATGACAATCCAGCATCTATTCTATTCATATAGGCAGGATTAGAAATATTTGATATAGACAATCTTCTTCGTAAACCGGATGCCCTATTTAGATAGTCAATAAAGATTTCTTTTCCTGCGAAGTATTCTGTTTTAAATTTTGCGAATTTAAAATCTGGATCACCATAGCTATCATAATCAAGAAACATTGAATGTGCAGGCTGTAAGTCTCGTGTATCTAAATAGCTATTGTATCTATGACTTTGAAAACCAAATCCAACGCTCTTATTCATTTGGTTTTGATTATCATAAGCCACATAAAAATCCATAAAAATCCAATCCTGTACATAAGGGTCAACGAATCTGACCAAATCATTTGAGCCGATTGAATTATTTCTTTTATCAAGTGCAAAGATAAAATCTTTGTCGAGATTTATTGTGGATAATATACCAGATGTGGTGCCTATTGCAATATGAGCAATTGCATCATTATTAATCTCATTGATGTCTCTATGTCTGTATAAAATCCTAACAATACCGATTTCACGATTATACAAGACCACCGTGGGACCGCTATTACTCACATTATGACCACTGACTCCCATGAAAGCCCTTAGAAGAACCCAGCCTTCTGTGGGGTCAAAATCTGATTCTGCACCCATCGCTATGTGTTCAGGGGACATATACCCAAAACTATAAAATGGGGAATCGACATTTCGCTCTCCATTTATATCGATAATTCTCCAGTATGGTGACCTCCAGTCGCCTTGGACATGCTGATTTGTGATGGAATTATAAACCCAAACATCATGATTTTGAGCATTAAGTAAACTAACAATAAATAATGCTATTAAAAAAAAGTATTTCATCTTTATTCTCCTATATGTATTCTTCGATTTTGATTGTCTGAAACTAGAATTCGATCATTCATTACTTCATTAAATGGCTTATAAAAAATACCACTAGTAGTAGTAATGACAAGATCATCTCTATATTTATTTACTGAGGTTATTTCCCTACCAGCGAGATTTTCTACAGGCAGTCGATAAAATTTCGGAGCATAGAATTCACTAAAAAAATAAACTCTATCCCATTGCCATACGAAAAGATACTCATCTATTTCGATAAGCTCATGGATACCACCTCCTGTCAGATAAAGCCAATTATACCATGTCTTAGCATCGGTAGTATATATAATCGCTTCATTTTGTAATTGGGCAAAAAGATAACCTTTATATTTAAAAAATAGTCTTATTGGCATACCCAAAGGGTTTTGGATTTCTATCATCTCTCCATCTTCAGAAATTTCTATCAGAAATGGAATTCCTTGATAAAAACTTCGAGCTGAAATATAAAATTTATCCTGATAGGAAATTATATGGGGGACATAAACATTCCTTTGTGACATTTCTTTATTCGTCCAAAATCCTTTGTCAACAACATAAGTATTACCCATTTCATCGATATGAACATCAATATATACAAAGTATGTATATCTAGGAATTTCGTCATTAGCTTTTCGTCCAGTTATCCAAGTAACATAACGATTTTTGCTATTTACAGCTCCGAGATATCTACGCGTGTTAGTCGTATCAAAAGTAAAATCTTTGAACTCTTCACCTAAATCTACAGGACTGAATCCATCAATTTCTGATGGAAATTGAGCATAACTCCGAAAAGGGACATAATCCTTTTTCCATGGATAAAGATAAACGGCAAAATCTCTGGACATCAGAGGTCTATAATCGAAACTGTTTGATTGGTCTATTGTGATTTGTAGAGGGTTTCTGTCAAATTTGTCATAAATCAAAATATAATCAATCGTCATGACATAAAGTCTGTCATTTACTGATAAGGCATTAAAAATAATGTTCTTTTCAGTGCCTATCATAAAATGTTCATTCCAATATCTTTCTGTCTTAGGTCTTGTACTACTGCAACACATCGAAATCAGCGACACTAGGACAAGAAAAAGTAATAAAACGAATATTCTTATCTTATTCATTTTTAGGCTTTTTCTCATTTTTTTATTCTCCTATGAAATTATATTTTCTTATGAATGTTTTTGTATTTAGTAAATCCTCAAATAGATGATAATAAATAGCTCTATCTGTAGTTATCACTAAATATTCTTGGTATTTATTTATCGAATTAATTTTTTCTCCAAATTCTGCAGATAATTGATAGAGACACATTTCTTTATCTTCTTTTTCAAAAAAATAAATATAATCTTTTCCATATATTATCCTAGAAAAGAACAAATAATCGTCTATTTCATTCCCGTTTGTTATCCCCATTTCAAAATTTCCAAAATCAGTCCAATTTTCTCCATCTTTTGTAAAACGAATATCACCTGTAGTCAGTCGAGCATATAAAATATCCTTCCATATCCAAAAAGACGCTTTATTTGTAACTTGAAAATTATCTAAGATTTTAAAACTTAAATCATCGTAAATGATCGCCATTGATGTCACTACCGAAATAGTAGAAAAATGGGAATACAACACCATATTCTTATACCTGATAGAATTGTTTGTAAAACCTGCATATATGTTACCTGACAAAAATTCCCAAAAACCTTTATCTATTAGTTTCATATTGTTTTCGTTATCAATTTGTATGTCAAAATAAACGATAAAGAGTGGGGCACCTTCTTCAACTATTTTTGTCATTATTGCGTAAAATCGATGAATTTTATTTATGGGATCAATCTCAATAGCTTGTATCACACCGAGTATATCATATTCTGTGCCATAATGCTCTCCAAAATCTGAAGTCCCGACAAAGATGATATTTTTACTACTAAATTCTGAAATTAACAAATTACGCAATCTGCGTCTTCCATGATAAGCTATCATTTTATCTGTTATTCTTGGAAATATTGGCAGAATAAACACTGGATAATAAATATCCAATTTTATATCCAAATCTGGAGGTTTTGTCATATCTTCAAAAATAGCTACCCCATTTTCGTAAGCCACATAAAATCTGTCAGAGGATATTGCTCCCGGAAAAATTCTAGCTCCTAAATCAATTCTTTTCCAGCCATCATCTTTTTCAGGTGGTTTTGTAGGACTCTTACAAGTAGCCAGCCAAAAGCATAGACCAACGAGGATGGTGTAAAAAACAAACTGCTTGATTTTGTAGCTTTTAAAG
>WRLO01000158.1 GCA_009777575.1 Candidatus Cloacimonadota bacterium | reverse complement strand
TCACCTAATAATAGATTTTCTTTGTTTTTTGAAAAATATTGTATAAAATATAGTTTTTTGCTACAAATATCGATAATATTCGTTTGTATGCTATGATTTTTATGAAATTAATGTTATTTTAAGAATTTTATAAAAAGGACTTTCAGGAGCGGGCTCATAAATGTGGGGGGAAGTTCAAGGAAGTGACCTCGCAAATCGACGAAAACGAAAATTTAATTCCCAAAAAGACCTTTTTTGACAAAGTCTCTCAATCAGGCTATTATGAGCCTTCTCGAAGGTGTTTTCAAAACCATATTCTGTTCCATAATCGTCAGATTCAATTTAATTATCACTCCAAAAACAAATTTGATATTCAATTGAGTGACATTTTTTAAGCCTGCTTTTTTTGCATGGAAAAATGAAAAAGTGCTGATTTTTTATTTTATCGAAATGTAACATATTGCAATATATAATAAATATAATATTTAAACCCTAAGTAAATCAATGGATCATTATACCTATACTAAAATCAGAAATCCAATTTTTAATTGACAAAAAAAATGATTTAAATATTTTGGTTTATATTAAATTTCAAAGGAGCAGATTTATGTCTGAAACGCAATTGAATATAATGACTGATTATGAGCTTGCTACAAAAGCACAAATCATGCTAAATGAAAAGGGGCTTGATTTATCAACAGAAATAAACAAGTATTTGAAAACTATTGTTGAAAATGGGACTGAAGAGGGTATTAAAAACAAAGATAAACCTGAAATAAAACTACTTAGGTTTGAAGATATGCCTCCTGAAGAGCGTGAAAGAAGAATGAAAATCATCAAGACAAAGGGACCAAGAGCAGAAGCTTATGGTGTTTTTGCTGGTATGATTTGGATGGCAGACGATTTTGATGCACCGCTTATTAAAATTAGTAATTAGTAATTACTAATTTAAAAAAATGATATAGTGAGGAAAAATATGGAACTTTTTAAAGAAATATTTATAAACAAGAGCTATAGTTATTCCAAGACCATGTTTCTGATGTTATTAGCATCTCTGCTGCTCTTTAATATCAGCTGTGTTAGTAACCCAGCCCACGTGGACCCGATTTCCAATCGGCAAAATGATACTACAACGGCAGGGATGCCATCGCCACAAAACACCAATCAGCAAAATGATACTACAACGGCAGGGACTCCATCACCACAATCTCGCCAAAACAATGTCGACATCACCGAAGCCCTCCAAAGAGCTATAGACGATGCGTTTCTCCGTGTGCCTACTGATGCTGTCGTAGCAGTCCTCCATGTCGCAGCTCCCACTCAAGCTGTGTATGAATACCTTTTTGGTGAGATAGAGCATATCCTCGTCAGAAACAAAGGTTACAATGTCTCAGATAGAAGCCAGCTCGACCAAATCAGGATAGAAAGAGATTTTCAGCTCAGCTGGGAAGTAGATGACACCACTGCCGCCTCTATCGGTAGGTTTGTAGGGGCAGACGCTGTCATTACAGGTAGAATAGACGGCGATGGCTCGCTCCAAAGACTTAGAATCAGAGTCCTAAACACTGAAACCGCTCTCGTCATGGGGACTGGCTCAGAGCCGTTTGCTTCTTGGATAGATTCATCTAGTAATACCCAGCAGACACCAAGTACAACAAATGTTACTGTAAGCGTTGGAGACATTATTGTGGTCGGTAGGTTTCAATGGATAGTCCTAGAAATATCAGGTAATAGAGCTTTAATTATTACACAAGATATCATAGATAGTAGACCTTACAATTTAAGAAATGAAAATATTACATGGGCAAATAGTAGTCTACGAGCTTATTTAAATGGTGATTTTTTCAATACTTTTAATGCCACAGATAGAGCAAGAATAGTCTTAACAGATGTCCAAAATCCAAACAACCCAACTTACGGCACTGGTGGTGGAGTTGCTACCAGAGATAGAGTATTCCTCTTAAGCATAGATGAGGCTCGGAGATATTTTAATTCAAACTCTGAGAGGGTAGCTTTATTAAATGGACAGCCTTCTTTGTGGTGGTTGCGCTCGCCAGGTAGGTATAGTAACAGTGCTAGTCGCGTAAATATCAATGGTGACTTTCGTATGGATGGTTCTGGTGGTACTGGCGGTATTCGTCCAGCTTTATGGCTCAATCTTTAATCTACAATCTTTAAATCAAATAAAATAAGGAAATATTTAATATGATATCAAGAGAGTATTATCTGGACATTTTACAGAAGTTCAAGCAAGAATATGGTGCAGAATATGGCATTATCAGTATAGGATTGTTTGGTTCTCTGTCTCGAGATGAGCATATTGAGGGAAGCGATGTGGATGTCTTAGTGGAAGCACCCTTTATGTGTATGTTTACAAAAATGGATATTAGAGAACGATTGGAATCTATGTTTGGAGTCAGAGTCGATGTAGTGCGCAAGACCAAATACATGAATCCTCGTTTTAAGGATAGAATAGAAAGAGAGGTGATTTATGTATGATAAAACACTAATCATAGACCAACTACTCAAAGATAATAACAATCTATGATTATCTCGATAGAGATTCAGGCTTTGTAGAAATTATGACACCACGACTATATTTTTTTCCGTAAGGAAATCAGGCTTTGTAGAAATTATGCTACCACAACACATTTCATTTTCCGTTAGGAAATTAGCTAGAAATGATGATATGCTAAATCCCTACGGAGTCCACTCCTATAAGTCTATTTTCAATTTGCCATAATTAAA
Source organism: Candidatus Cloacimonadota bacterium (assembly GCA_009777575.1). GTDB lineage: Bacteria > Cloacimonadota > Cloacimonadia > Cloacimonadales > WRIO01 > WRLO01. The sequence continues at coordinate 1,793 of WRLO01000158.1, read as the reverse complement.
GCAATTTTCTTGTCTTTTGTGATAGCATTTTCAAAAAATACCAAAATATCCAACAAAGCAGCAATATAACATATAAAAATCAATAAAAACGAGGTATTAGTCTTATTTTGTATCATGACTTGTGCGTTTGCATTGTTTTTTGGATGCAATTTTAGTATATACTTCATAATTCTTCTTAGGTTTATCCAAAGGCAACGGGCTATTGCCCAAAACTGGTGTTTTATTAAGCCTCGATACTTACTTTTATTTCCTCGATAATGGTATCCTAACTGGAAGATTGTGCTTTCTACATTGGCGCGAATGTTTAGTTCTTCTTTGGGTCGGGATCTGAGTTGTTGCCGAAACAGACGGACTTCAACATTGTGTCTTTTTAAAGTTTGGCTCTTATTATTGGCGTTTTTGAAAGACCAGCTAGGTTCTGCTTCTGAGTTTTTAGACTGAACTTTAGTCGCTGGAATGATGGTATTTGTCACTGTATCAAGTAGTTCTAAATTTTCGCCATCAAAGGAGTGAATATCATAGCGTGAGGTTTGACCTGGCATTTTCCCTAAAACAAAATCGATATTTTCCTCTTTGCAGTGGTAATAGTTATCTTTGCTGTAATAGCCGCCATCGGTATGAACTGTTTCTACTGGTTGTGAAGTGAGTTCTTGCGTAGCTTCGATGGCTGGTTGCATTAAATGACAATCAGGCACACTTGCTGAAACTACATGGGCATCTGTGATTAAGTTGAGTGGGTTATCCTTATCACAAGTTTCTGTTATGTTGATGGAATAACCTTTAGCTTGGTATGCTCCTTTATTGTGATAGTCACTTTCGGGGTCGTGAGGTGTCTCGATTCTACCTGTTTGGAGAGCTTGTTTAGGGAGAGGATTTACTGTCTCATCTATAACTTCATAATTCTCATAAAACACCTGTTCAAGTATCTTTAGACTTTTGTGAGAACTATTTTTGAAATGCCTGATTATAGTGTATATCACCGGACCAAGTTGTGAAATCTTTGTCTCTAATTCGGTGGCATTGTGACGATAAGTGACCGAACTGGCGGTCTCTTGCTTGATTTCTTGTAAAATATGCTTGTCTGTTTCGGATAAAATTTGATTAATATAGCGTTTACAATCCCTTAAAGCGAGCCGAATAGTCTCGTGAATGAGCTCGTATCGATTCAACCATGCGATATTGCTACCCAATAACTTGCTATCCATTCTGATCTTCTTGCCATTCACTTTAAATTCCAGTATCTGACTTTGTGTGATATGTTGAAAAACTTGTTTCATCAAGCCATCATTACCTTCCTTTTCCCACTCTACCATTTTACTACGCAACAGGTAATATGTCGATGGTGCTGGAATGGGGTCGTCAATATTAAATATACCCAGTGCAGAACGAACAAGTGAGTTAAAATGACAGTTTTCAAATAGTTGTGCATCACTCCAACTACGAGTCTCTTTTAATATCATCATCCCAACTAACACTCTGATTGAAGCATTAGGGGCACCATTGTCCTGGCAAAAAAGGGGACGAAAAAGGTCCTCATCAATACGCTCAACTACTTGAACCCGAAATTGATTGTGCCAATGCTTCTCGTCTTGGTAGACTTTCAACGCAGACGCATTTAACAATGAAAATGAATTTGTTAATAAATTCAATTGCTTAGTCTCTTTATCTTTTCTAAACATATCAACTCCATACAATATAATGTAAACTATAATCATCTCAATATGTTACCATATATTTTGACTATAATAACAAATTTTCTGATTTGTGCGAATAAGGGTTTTCGGAGTGGACTC
>WRLO01000157.1 GCA_009777575.1 Candidatus Cloacimonadota bacterium | reverse complement strand
CGTGGTTGAATTATGTAGTCTTGTTCCTGGTGTGATAAAAAGGGTGGAAATATCCAATGTTTGATAATGCCATGTTGATAATGCACCGCCCCTATATCAAGACGCGTATTATCTGGATCACTGTCTTCTGGGTCGTTCCACCAAAAGATACCATCACCATTGGTGTCCCGATGACCATTATTAATCAATCCACTTTTGAATTGACTATTCCAAATTGGTCTCAATATTTCCATATCAAGATGAGGATTTCCTGTAAATAGGTCATGGCGATTGTTAGGTAATATACCTGTTATCATGGTGTTGAGATTGACTTCAGTATCAGGATTTTCTATGTCAAAAAACCATGAATTGCTGATAGTTTTGTTTGAGGTATTTGTTGAATGAATTTTGCCAGTGAAAATGGAGTTTTTGATGTGAACAGGTGTTGTACCTACATTTAATATCAATGCATCAATCGAACTATATCCAAATCCTATTTCGGTATTGTTGATATATGTTAGCAATGTATTAGATGACGCATTACTATTAATAATAACACTAGGGAAATCATTTTGATTAGAAGCATTCTGAAAAAATATATTGTCAGTTATTGTTACTTCATCTGCAAAATGTATGTTATTAATTGTTATATTTGAAGATGAACTCGCATTTCCACTATTGCCTATAAATTCATTGTTTACAAACCTGTTATTCACTATATTGATTGTAGTTGCATAACTAGTCCGAACTGATATGTTTAAACACGCTCCATTGGTTGTACCTCTATTGTTCTGAAATAAATTACCTTCTAAATGTAGTTTATTACCAGAAAAATGTAGTGCACTTCCCGAGCTACCAATGTTATCTTCAAAAACACAATTTTTGATAGTTAAATTCATTGTTGGTCCTGCATCTATACCTTTTCCCCTATTGGCAAAACCACTAAAACTACTGTTCAATATCAAAACCTCTTCATTAAAAAATTCAGGATTTGATATAAACAAACCAATGTTGTTGCCTGATAATCCATAATTTGCTCCTATAAATGATACTCCATCGATTATAGGGTTACTGGTATTAGTTATATAAATAGCGGGCATACCATTGATTATTTTTATATTGCTGATTTTATTGAGATTATTATTCTCGGCAAATCTAAAACCCCGTGTTCCGTCACAATCTATTATTGCTTGATTGTCTATATATTTACTAGTAACTGTTATGTTTCTACCACTGGGCCAATTGATATTGACATTTCCTTCACCTACATATGTCCCAGGGTAGATATAAACTGTGCCACCATCTGCACATTCATGCATAGCCTCTTTTATTGTTTCATAATGGTCGGGTAGATGGCTATAACCAGGCCTTACAAAGACTTCATCAGATAGAACTACCATCGTTACAGTAAAAGAGATTGTAGTATCGGGATATTGAATATTGGATATATTCAATCCGCCCGGACTACCGTCTGATAAGAATGATGATGGATTGGTGAAGTCGGTGATTGAGTAGCGTTCGATATATGGACGTTCATTTGATAGAGCTGGAAAATGACCTAAATATAGTATTTCGCTATTATCGTCAGGATCCCTTGGTCTGTAAGAATAAATTTCCCAAGGCGGTCCATAAGCATTGCCATCTCCATCCTTTTCAGTATTGACTCTATATACAACAAGCCCAGACCCAGCAAATGAAGTATCAATCCAGCTTATATCTTTGTTTCTATATTCTACGATGAAATATTCTTTGTTTGTATAGGGAGAATTTATCCTATAAGCTCTATTTTTTTGTGTTGTTTCATCTGGATGTATTAAAACAGGATAAAGTGAATAAACTCCATCAGTGTCGATCAAAGGTATATCATCCACCCAGCTAGTATATCTCCATTTGGTATAGGTCGAAAAAGAAGCAGGATATAAACCTCCAGAGCTCATCATATCCCAATGCCACATAGGTGATAAGTGATTATTGTTGTAACTGTATAAATCTGGCATACCCAATGTGTGACCAAATTCATGAGCTAGCACTCTTATTCTACCACCGCCATTATCAAGATGTGACTCTGAAATTAAATTATATACTCTGGCTTTTTTTCCATTAATATCTACAGGTTCATTAGTGTAAGGATCATTAACAAGATTGCCTTTATGAGACCAAAAGACACTACTCCAAACTCCGGCACCTCCTCTGATGATAAAGGTGATGTTGTCAACATTACCATCATTGTTTAGATCAAAATTTAAATGAGTTGGTATGTCTGATTTGACATAATTAAGGGCATCCACAAGCATTCTTCTAGCATAAAATGTATTATAATTCTTTTTCGGTAGAGGAGCCGGATAAGATAATACCAGTGTCCCATTGTTTATGGGATAAAATGTTGAAAATATCTCAAGATTTTCATAAGATACTTCCCAATAGTATTGATAGAGTGAGTTTGCATTGGCACCAGAGTCATTAAACAAATCTTGATAAAAGCTAAAGGGTCGTGGAAAATCTGTAGCTACCTCAGCGCACTCACAGATCAAATTACCATCATCATCTTTTTGGCATTCCGTATCACAATCATCATTTTCTTTAAATTTAATGAAGATAACGATGTTATTAATCGTGCCAGAGCATAAACCATTGGTTGCTAAGACACCAAAATCCTCATCCCATGTAGTTCTTAAAGCAAGATAATTTTCTTCTGAGATATTTTCAAAAGGAGTCAATCCTATTCTCTGGGGTGTAAACCGATGCACAGGATAACCAGTGGATGCCAAATCACCATTTTCGGAGATAGCCCAACACCAGTATTGTGATATCTGGTCATAAATGATAGTGAAACCATTTTCATCATGTATCCAATTGTGAAATTCGTCACCAGATTGAAAGACATGTAGCCTTGTCCCATCTGGTTGATACAATTCGATAGCCATGTTTTCTATCCAAGCTCCATTTAGGCTACATAAAATGAAGCTGAATAAGGCTATCAGCATACAATATCGTATTATTTGATTTTTCATTAAATCCTCCATGAAAAAATTTGTTTTTTGATTTAATTGTAGTTTCCATTTTTTACTCATTTCCCTTTACTGTGTATATTGTTCTGTTTATATTCCCATCAATATGAGGCAAAATATCAGCTCCATCACCATATTTCCCTGTCGCTGTATCAGATTTTGAAAATGATTGATAATTTGCTAAATTTTCGGGAACACCTGTTTCTTGTCTACCATATATTATTCCTCCTGACATTATGAAAGATCCAGACCCACCTACACCTAAACCGCTACTTGTTCCCATAATTATCCCTCCAGTCATTGTCCCAGAAACATTGTCTATTGGAAAAATTCCTAAGGAAACGCCTAAACCTCCAGGGCCTATGACTCCGTCAGACATCATAAAAATAGTGTTTTTATCCATATATACATTGAAACCAAAGGAAAGTGAAGTATTTTGATAAATAAATCCACCAGATATATTAAAAACTCCTCTTCCAGTGGCATGTACTCCACCACCAAAGTTATGGGAAAAATTATCAGTAATCGTTCCACCAGACATTATAAATGTTCCATCCTCTATATAAACACCACCGCCATGGGTCTCGAAATGAGGATTAAACCGAGTAGAGTTTTTTGTAATAGTCCCTCCTTTCATAATGAAAGTCCCATTTTCTTCTACACGTACACCTGCTCCAACCTCAGCTATATTTTCTGTTATAATACCATCTAACATAATGAATGTGCCAAAGTTTCTCACTATTACTCCGGTATTGAGACTGTTTTTTATTACCGAATTTCCTTGCATGGTAAAAATGGCACCTTCTCCGCCTATCTGAACCTTTTGAAGCATCCGCTCATCTACTACTGAATCAAGAATGATATCTGTGATAATTATTTCTTGATGTGCACGGGCACCAAGCCTACCGAATATTGTAGGTGTTTTGGTTGGATTTCCGTTTATATTTACTGTTATTCCTGTTGTTGATCCAAAATTATAAGTAAGATTAGCTTCGGTTTCAAAATCATTCATGATGTTGATAAAATATTTTTTATCGTTACCGTTACTGGAAATGAATGAAACTGCATCCCGCCATTCTTCTAAATTGGTTACAGTAAACTCGACAGGTTTTGCTACTGTCACAATACATTCTGCAGATAATCCACTACCTACAACAGAAACAAAAATACTCACTTGCCCATAAGCAAGTGCAGTAATCACGCCATCATCGGATATAGTAGCGATTTCTTCATCTTCACTTGACCATATCAGCTCTCGATTCGTAGCATTTTCTGGCTCGATTGTTGCTGTCAGTTTTCGTGTCTCTCCCACATCAAGTGAAATCTGAGTGTCAGACAAAACAATTTTTTCCACAGGAATGTGTGGAGTGACAGGATTGCTGTCTTTGCAATTTAAAAAAACTGTAAGTATCACTATCAGTAGCAGATACATTACACATAAACTCTTTTTTGAGGTATTAATAATCATTTTTACCCTCCTATTTAATCATGAAAATGAACTTTCGTGCCATTATTTTGAGATAGAGTTTTGTGTCAATAGATTTTTGGGATTTTTTATTATTTAACACATTATAAATTATAAATTATAAATTATAA
>WRLO01000156.1 GCA_009777575.1 Candidatus Cloacimonadota bacterium | reverse complement strand
TTTTACAACAGATAAAGAATCTATCATTAATGTACTACCAAGTTGCAAATGTATAATTTCTCCTCCCCGAAGGTTATGGGGATTAGCAAGAATTTCAAAATCATCCATGTCTAGATCAACATTATCTGTAAAATCATATATGTCGATTCTACTGTTATATCCGGGACCTGATGTATTGCCAGTGATGATGGTTGATTTAGCTTCCCAATGCGATGCTGTATTCATAAATATCCAACAAGTATTATTCAAATCTACTGATGAATTAACAGTATTAAATATAGAGGAATCCGATAACATTAAACGACTAATATAGGCTATATTCAACGAGCTATTGTTGAGTATATTTATTTCAGAATTTGTTGATATGATATCAGAGCGATTTGAAACATAAAGATTGCTGTTGTTTGCTGTCAATGTACTGTTGTTATTCATCAATATACCGATTCGTCCTGTGAAATCATAATAAGCATAGTCATGTCGCATATTTAGCACAGAATCATGAAAACTCAATTGACCATTGTTTAATGTCATATTTGAGGAATCGTTCATGATTAATGTGCTGTTGTTGAGGAAACTGAGCTTAGAATTAGTATTTATATCTATAGTAGCATTCTCTGAGATTATCATTATAGAATTAGTGATTTCACAAAAACTTTCATTTTTAATTAAAAGATTGCTATTTTCGCTTATACTGAAACTACCTCCATTGGTAGTTAATAAGCTGATATTGTCCAATAATAGTTCATTGTTTCCTTGAAGCTCAAAACCTGAGTTAATAAATTGCAAATTTCCATAATTCATTGACACAGACGCTGAATCCATCAGTTCCAATGTGCTGTTGTTGGAAAAGTTTAGTTGAGAATTGGAATTTATACCGATGGAGCCGTTGTTAGATACATTTATCTTGTTGTTATTGATGTTCACTATACTGGACGAGTTTAGTTCAATTTCGCTATTATTGCCATTGATTGTAATGGGATTTGCACTGGGGGGCATATTGAAACGGCTCGAATTCATAGTAATCTTCCCTCCATCTGCTATTGTAATAGCTCGTATCGTGTTTGAAGTATGATTACTCGAATTGATAATCAGTTCCGAACCTGCACCTATAACCTCTACCGAAGAAACTTCAATTTGATTTCCAGATATTGTGACCTTTGCTCCATTGGTGACTATTATCCCAGGCAATTCTATTGTTCCACCACCCGGAAAGGTATAGTCGTCCTCTATCACTCGTGGCAGAACGCTTTGAATAGCCTTGTATGCGTTGAGTCTGCCTGCGTTAGGTATATTGGAGTTTGGTACTAAAGGATTGGAAAATTCACCGAATCTATCAGTATTACGGATGCTGGTTAATTCATTTCTAACTTGCTGTGGAGTCATAAGTGGATCCAAAGACATCATAATGGCTGCGACAGCAGATACCATCGGTGCCGCCATAGAAGTTCCGCTTTCTTGTCTGGTTATATCATTGCCATGTTCATCAAAAGAGGTAGAAACAATATTTTGACCTGGTGCAATTATATTAATCCAATTACCAAAATTTGTAAACCATGCTCCATTATTACCATGACTTGCTGCTACTGCGATTGCATCAGTTGCTGCGGCTGGATAGCGTTTAGTATCTACAGCGTTATTTCCAGCAGTAGCTATAACAAGAGAACCTTTGTTAAATGCATAATTTACGGTTTCTTCAGCAAGATTTTCATTACCATAAGCACCCCAAGAGCAATTTATTACACGTGCACCTTTGTCTGCTGCATACATAATTCCTGAATACCCATTATATTGAAAATTGTCAAGATATTCTGTAGTTGTATGCCTTGTTGGAAGTAACTTAATGTTCGGTGCCATGCTTGAATGACCAATAACACCTCTAACAATTCCTGCGACATGAGTGCCATGGTCATTTCTATGAACACAATTTCCATCTTTATGTTGTTTTTCACCGGTAGTTGTATTCACAATAATGGGGCATACCGGATATCTTTCAGCGAAGGATTGAAATGATTGATTGCTTGTGGGCACATCATTAGTGTTAGGATCTCTAAAAAAATTCCATCCAATAACATCCCCAGGAAATATTGCATTCCAATCCCAAGGATCAATACTTCCAATATGAGTAGTCTCTGGGGAAATCACTCCTGTATTGAAATCAATTTCCATACCCATTTGAACATCAACAAAGATACTGTTCATCAGATAATCATGATTCCATTTTATACCGTCATCTACTATAGCTACTATTATTTCTCTTCCTGTAAATCCAGTGAGTGCATTCCACATATCTGGCAACTGAATGATCTCTCGGAAATTGCTCCATTGTTCATTAACTTCATCTGTAGGTACACTGTCAAATGTGGCTATTCCCTCGAACTCTACCCAAATAACATCTGGATCATTCGATAACGCAAATAGTGCATCATTTATATCATCATTGTCGTCTACGGTGATTCGAAATATATTCATTATATGAGTGCCACTACCACTACGAAATTCATGATCTACTACTGTAAACATTCTTTCGATATTCGTGAAATTATACTCTACTGCAATCCGATCAAATGATTCAAGACCAATGGAGATTTGATTGTTTCTTGTTCTCGACACATTGATTTCACCTCTTGTTGTACCTATAGCCTCTGCTCTGATACTCACTATCAAAGTATTCGGGACAAAATCATGTTCATTAAGAATTGGTTGGCTAAACGCTTGTAATATAGAAACAAGCATTATTAAAATAAATATTGTTATTTGTTTCATTGTTTACTCCTTTTGTTTTTAAAATCTACACGCATAGTAATTTTACTTTTCAGCAACTCATCAAAAACATCATTTATCAATTCATTATCTTTTATGGTTATCAGAAAATCGTTGTATCGACAATCATATCCCCACAAGTTATTCGAAATGGACCAATACTTTTCATCTGGAAAATTACTTTGCAAAAAATGTAGCTGTTTCATATCAATAATATTGTATTTCACAGCAATCTCATCAAAGAGATCATGACCTATTTGAGTTTGCCCATATTCATTTTTTCTTGGTTCAAATCCAAGCTCAATAATTCCAAAAATATTTTGATTCAGAGAAATCCAAAGCTCATTTGGTTCGTGCATCTCAGGGTCAAAAGGTGGATTTTCTATAGGTCTATGTTTGTATTGATATCGTGCTGCAGGTATTCTACTGTCGTTTAGTAAAGCATTAAGTGCCTCTTGTATGACTCTGCCATCTCTGAGGGTTATAACATATCCTCTATGAACAAGATGACCAAGCCATACATCAGGATATCCTAGATCTGGACATTGAAATTCGCTCCAAAACTCCATATCTATAAAATCATATTCTACAGCTATTTTGTCGAACGATTCGATGCCTACTTGGATTTGTCCGTTTTCATTGATTGTCATCTCAATTTCATATCCTTTCCATGGAATAAATTTGGAACTAAGACCCGATATTTCTACATCAAGCATATTTGGCTCGTGTATTTCTTCATCCCATGGTGGCGCTTCTACTAAAGGTTTTTGTTGAGTTGATGGGTTTGTCAACTCAAATTCGTCACAGCTCGTTATTAACATTGCAATCATAATCGCCAGTATCAATATTGAAACTGCTGTTTTACATACATTTTTTTGTGCTTTAGGCATATTTATATCCTCCATTCATTTTTTCGTGACTCAAAAGGTATTTTTTCACTTCATTTGAATCTTTTTCAGATTGAAAAAATTTCAATCACTTCATTTCACACTATAAAATACGAAAAAATGTGAGAATGTTATTTTGTCAACTATTTTTTTAGGTTCCTTATGAGAAACAAAATATATTTTTTATTTTTCCTCCTCAAATAAAATGTAATTATCTACTTGAGAAATAAATAGTATATCTTGATTTACGACATAAACAAGACCTCCAACTGTCACTCCTGTAAATGTATAGTTTATAGGGATAATGTCTAGATTAATGTCAAATGATCTACTTACTGGATTTATCTCTTCTATAGTAAACCCAGATATTATCTCGTCGACATCATTTCTTTCTAAAACAACGCCTACATATTGGGCATCATAGTCCTGTACTAACCTCCAAAAAAACGTGTAAGAATTTTCTATTCCAATTTCTGGATAAGTTAGTTCTATTGCTGCTCTCTGAGGCATTTTGAAAGAAGTTTGATATGATTTCCCATTAACCAATACCCGTATTTTATATATTTCTCCGGGGAGCAATGTATGATATGTAAAAAAAGCATTTTTAACATTGTTTCGTAGCTCTATTTCAATATCGTCAATATGTAGTTTGCAAGATTGAATATCGATATTGTCATTACCAAAAATCGAAACACTAAAAAAATCAATATGAACTACAACATTGACATTTTCTAATTTGTAATATTTTTCATAAATCTTGTCCCATACTGTCCCTTCATCAATAGGGATATCCGATTCTACTATTGGGTGCGAAGTACATCCTACAAAGATAGACAACATTATCACAAGGATTTTTATAAGTAAAGAAGTTTTCATGATTTACCTCCATAATATTTTTCTACTTTTGGTGTTTGAACATAATTTAGCTTTATTGAAGATAACATTGATATGTAATCATCA
>WRLO01000155.1 GCA_009777575.1 Candidatus Cloacimonadota bacterium | reverse complement strand
GATTATTATATGGGCAGGACCGAAATGTGATACAGAATAGTCATTTTCTACTGCTTGTAACCAATAATAATACTCTTTACCAAAATTTATATCTTTATCTATAAAATTATAATTTTGAAAATTTGAAGTATTCAAAGCTGGAATGATATTTTCAGTGATAAAAAAAGCATTTTCTATAAAAGCATTGTCTGCTCTAAGTAAATGAAATCCCAGCATATTATTTTCTGATTCTGTAGTCCAGGTCACCATTACGAAATTTTCTGGTGTCAGGGTAGTCGTAAATGAAGAAAGTGAAATGGAAAGCACACCTGTAGGGTAAAAATCTTCCCCAGAGCGGATTAAGATATGAAATCCAGCCTCATCTCGACCTAATATCCCGACCAAACCAAAATACATGTCAGTAGGATATTGACCTATATTGTCGGGTATCGAAATAGTGGGGATAAGGTGCTGTTCATCCCATAAATTGATGCGAACTGGGTCGGTCACCGTCACTAGAGGCCAATCATTATCTGGAGAAAGCCTAAGCGATGATATACCGATGAGGTTGCTTTCAAAATATTTTGCAGTGCTGGGAATGATAAAACTGCTCACTGTATCTATAAAAGGTTTTGGTAAAACTCCAAAGCCTAAATCGATTATCTCAATGGGTTCAATAAAAAGTAATCTATCTATACTTTCGGAGATTTTACCTATAATCTGATAATTTTTACCTTTTGTAGCATTTATGCTCTCGCCACCCAATACTCTGATACCAGAGTCACCATCAGAAATTGCAAAATCATTGTCTATCCTATTACTAAAATCACCTTGAGCATTTAAAGAAACACCGATAATTCTAGCCAGGAAGCCATCATATTTTGAGCTGTCATCGTCATCGTAAACCCTGATAGTAGAGATAGGAGCTACTCCAGCAAAGTATTTTTGGACTGATGACTCGTTGTGACGCAGGTTTTTAGCTTGTGTCTCCAAACTAATAAGAAAACAAACTCTGTGACCATCTAAATTTGCTGATGCTGGAATATTCGCAGTCCAGAAATTATTTTCAAAAATCATTTGAACTGTCTGTGCATTTAAGACATCCTCATTTATCCAATACACCAGATTGACAGTATATTCACCTGAAATATTTTCTATTTGAGCGAAAATAGGTAAACTCTCATTTGCTAGCGGTGGGATAAAATCTTGTAGCATTATCAAAGGTTCACCTACAGTTTCAAAATAAATCCTGATATTCGGCATATTACTATTCAAATGCCACGGAGTAGGAAAAATGTCATCGACAACATTATACCCGCTTCTCGATACCAATCCTCTATTTGCTGGACTGGAGGGAGTTGAACGGAAATGTGGCATTCCAGAACCAAAACCGCTTCTATTTTGGACAGAAAATACAAGGTTATCAATATTATTATAAATAAAAGGGGTATCAAGCTCTATGTCTATCCATTCAGCTACTTCTCTGAGAGGTAAAATGCCAGAAAAAACTTTGCTAAAATTTTCCATCGGTATCCACATATCTGGAGTATAATAAGGCCATTCGGCACTTAAGGTATAAAAACTTTCCTCAGTATGACCGATTAAAAGTTCCCAATTGTTCACACTGCCAAATCCCCAAATTCCGTTGTAATAAAAAGAAACTTTTGTTATCTGGCTGTTTTCTATATTTATTTCAGACTGAAGATAAATAAACTGCGTATAACTGCTTGCGCCTTCACCCCAAACGGGCAATTGATGATTGTTTGTGTTTCCATCACCTATCTGGATGAGGGCTTCATTATTTTGGAACTGCTGTAAGCCTTCCTGACATAACAAAAATATAAATATTAATAATAAAAATAAAGATAAAATAATTTTTTTCATAAGCAAAACACCTTTCGTAGGGAACGCACTTGTCCGCTGTGTCTCGTAGCAGAAATCTCCGATTTCCTCATCAGCCTCTGTCCGTTGCCTACAGTTTTTACAAGGCATGCCTTGTAAGAACTATTTATAAGAACATAAAAAAAAACTATTATTTTTTGTCAAGATAATATTGAAATAATTTATTTTTGTAAACTAACCCTTAAAATTCCCCACTCCTTCAGGCCTCAAATTGTTAATAACTTGAGTTTTCATAGGATAATAAAAAGAATAATGGCAAGAAAGGACCTTGTTTGATGTTATAGTTTTATAAAGTGACCTCCTTTTTCTGCTTTTTCCTCTTTGTCCATCACGGAGTGATGGACTGGTTGTATGAGGAGGGGTATGACAATGTGGGGTCGCCGAAGGCATTAATAATTAAAGTTTTTTTGTTTCTTTTTTTTCAAAAAAAGAAAAAGAGAAAAACAGAAAATTATTACGATTGCCTACCATTTTTTGGAGACAATCTATGGCAACAGACAGAGCGAATAGTTACATGAAAAATAAGAAAATTTACACTAAATCGAAAAGCATTGACGAATATCGATACACTATGGTAAAATATGCTTTGAGGGAAAGTATCAGTGCGGCAGCACGCGAGTTCAAAACTGATAGAAAAACAGTAAGAAAGTGGGTCACTGAATACAAAAACTCATTACCAGAAGCTAAGACTTACGAAGATGAGCTGAAGAGTCTAAGAAATAAAACTCGAATAGACCAATATCATCCCCAGAAGCTTAGCTCTGAGGATGTTGAACGAATTATTAAGCTACGGGGAAATAGTAAACTTGGAGCGTATTTTATCAAAGATAGATTAGGTTTGAAATGTTCGTTAAAAACAATTCATAAAAAATTGGTTCAGCATGGTAAAGTTACGAAACCTGAAACTAAATCTCAGCGAAAAAGAGATATGTCGCAAATGCGAAAAGCTATTAAACCTTTTCAAAAATTGCAAATCGATGTGAAATATCTTTGTGATATTCCAAACATTTTATCTGATTATTTATTTGGTTTGATACCAAAATATCAGATCACTGTAAGAGACTATAAATGCGGTTTCACGATGGTCGGTTATACATATTCAAAAGATTCTACAAGTATAGGTATTTTTGTATATTATGTTGTATATTGTTTGCAACAATGCGGTATTGATCTGTCAGATACTCATTTCCAATCAGATAATGGTTCTGAATTCAGAATTATTGCGAAAAAGCATGGATTAAGTTTATATGAAGAGATTTTAACAAAATTTAATATTAAATATAAATTTATTCCTGTTGCGAGACCGACTTTCAATAGCGATGTAGAAAGTTTTCATCGAACTATTGAAAGAGAACTGTATGATATCGAAAAATATGGAAATTTAGATTTATTTATGAATAAAGCATGGCTTTATATGATATGGTATAATTGTTACAGGAAAAACAGAAATAAAAATCATAAATCACCGATTACTATCATAAATGAATATTTTATCGAAGCAAATCAACGGGAAAAATGTAAAAATATAAATATCTTAGTAACATTTCCGCCAATTTTAGTTGATAGCCATGTGAAAGATATAGAATTAATAAAACAGGGTGGGGAGTTAAAATGGTTATCGCCCAAGATAAAATTATTTTTTTCTTGACATTTATTATGAAATAAAATGTTGTGTTAAAAATTTTTAGGAGTTGATTTATGAAAAAGAAAAACCTTTATTTCTTTACACTCATAATGGTAGTTTTAGTATGTTTCAATTCTTGCTACAAAGCATCAGTAGAAACAGGAAAAAACAGTTTACCAGAGGGATTTGTTTACATCGGTGACATTTTGCCTGATGTGATTTTTGAGATTCGTTATTTTAGCACTTACAATTTTGTAGGTGAAAGGGTTGAGGGGTATATATTGCCTGTAGCTATCATAAGTTTAGAAGCTGCCAACGCTTTAAAACAAGCGAATGTTGAATTACGAGAAGCTGGCTATGCTATCAAAGTATTTGATGCCTTTAGGCCTCAGAGAGCTGTAAATCATTTTGTGCGTTGGGCTGAAGCAGAATATGATGTAAAAACGCAAGCTTATTTTTATCCAGATATAGATAAAAAGAGCTTGATACCTGACGGCTATATCGCTGAGCGGTCTGGTCATTCGAGAGGAAGCACTGTCGATTTGACTATCATAGACATGATGACCGGAAAAGAACTTGACATGGGCTCGCCATTTGATTTCTTTGGTCTGGAATCTCATCATGATACAGATTTGATAACTGATGAGCAGGCACAAAATCGTCTGATACTAAAAAATGCGATGGTGAATGCTGGTTTTAGACCTTATGCAGAGGAGTGGTGGCATTATACCCTAGAAAATGAACCTTTTCCTGACACTTATTTTGATTTTCCCGTGAAATAAGGTCACTGCATAGAAGGCAGATAAGCTTAGGGAACAAACAGGCATCGTCCGAGTATCTCTGAGATACTCGGACGATTAGCTAGTTTCTCTTATAATTACCCTTTGAAATTGTTTATATGGCTTCTATGCAGTGACCTTGAAATGATGATTAAACAATTTTTCATCATATCCCATTAAAACCTTTTTATCAAACCTAATAAGAGGAGTTTTTAATATCAGAGGATATTCGAGAGCTACCGTAGTTTTATCATGTAAAATATATTTAAAGTTTTTTGTAATGTACTCTTTGGATGTGGTGTCGATAATTTCATCTATGGTGTAAAACTG
>WRLO01000154.1 GCA_009777575.1 Candidatus Cloacimonadota bacterium | reverse complement strand
GATAATGACGGCAACCTGGAAGTAATAATTTGCGTAAATGATGGAACATTAATAGCAGTAAAACATAATGGCTCATTAGCAAGTGGGTTTCCACTTTATTATGGGACTCCATGGCTGATGTCGCCCGTCATGGCTGATATAGATGGAAATAATCAGCTCGACATGCTCGTTGCTAATTCCCATAATCTATATTATCTTGCAATAAAATTTCCATATATAGAGAGTTCCTATCCTGTGCATGCTTTTTCCAGAACGAGAAATTCAGTGTATTCTTTTGATTTTGTTTCTGAAAATGATTTAACTCAATCTGAAAAGAGAAAAATTGAGTTATACGCAAATTATCCAAATCCCTTTAATCCTATCACAAGGATTCGCTTTGAAATAAATGATGTTAGTTTTAAAATAGCAAGATTAGAGATATTTAATATCAAAGGACAAAAAATATCCGATAGAGTTTTAAATGATCTTGATATAAAAAATGGTTTTATCGAATGGGATGCAGATAATCAACCATCTGGGATATATTTTTATAGACTATCTATTGATGGACAAAATATAGATATAAAAAAGGCAGTTTTGTTGAAATGATTCTGTAGGGAAATGATTTATCTTTTCCGCTTCAGGAAATAATGTCCCATCTGTAGGGAAATGATTTATCTTTTCCGCTTCAGGAAATATAGTCTCATTTCTCGTTCGCAGGAGCGGAAAAGATAAATCATTTCCCTACTTCTACATTGTTTGCCATTTCTGGGACAATTTTTCTGAGTTCTTGAATTACTGCTTTGCCCAATTTTTTCTTTTCATATTTACTATTACTTTAGAAATACCATCTTTTTTACTTCACTCAAACCACTGTCTATTTTTACTTGATATAGGTATATTCCTGATGCAAGTGTAGTTCGGTAATTATTAAGTCCATCCCCTTGAACAGTATTTTTGCCTGAAAAGTAGATTTTTTGAGGAAATGATTTTACGACTTGTCCTCTGATATTAAAAATGTCAATCGAGACTGCGGATTCTGTAGAAATAGTAAACTCTATTGTAGTGATAGGATTGAATGGATTTGGGTAGTTTTTGAGATTTAAACCTTGCACCGCAGGAATGGGATGATTATTTTCATTTATATAGTTCAACATAATATACATAAACTCCTGTGCCTGATTTTGTTTCATGAAATAGAGTGGTAGAGAAGTCAGGACAATATGAGATTTTCCCTGAGGCACCTTCTCCCAAAAAATAATCTTTTTCGACATTTGCATAGCCAAATCTGGTAAACTGGTCTGCTATCCACTCGGAAACCTCAAATCTATTGGGATGTAGAGCGTATCGAGTATCAAAATCTTCTAATTCTTGGATAAACCAGGCTATTGAGTCGGCACAGACTGAGTTTATGATGTTATCATTTGAATGTAGAAAACTCACCACAAATAGAAATATGCTCACAACCCATAATTTAAAATCTTTCTTTAAATCAATGACATATTTTCTTTTCATAAGTTAGTTTCCTTTGTTTTAATTAATTCTTTGTCCAAACTCCCAGTTGATGAAACCTCAACATTTTTACACTTTTAGTGTTAAGAGCATTTATAAATGTTTCAGTGATAGGACTATCGAACATTTTTTTAGACGCTAATTGCATATTTTCCATGCTGTCCCAATGTTGTATTATTATCCACTCTTCATCTACATCATTAAAAAGTAATTCTGAGTCAATAAATCCAAGTTGTAATGAATGGAAATTCTTTTCAAGTTCGTCAACTATACTGATAAATTCCTCTTTTGTGACGTTTTCAATCGTCTGAAAAGTGACAATTTCTGTCATGATATTCATAAAATATATCTCCTGTTTATTTTTTCTCTTTGTTAGTAAAGTAACAGGATTTTCAAAAAGGTTACAAAAAATTTATGCTTTTGTTAAAATTTTCAATTTGTTATACATTCTTTGTTCAAATGGAAATAAAAGAGGAGAAAATAGTGACTAGGCTAAATAATAATCTGAAACCAATGTCATTGATATGTGTAGCCTGTAAGACGACTTAGCTGAACTGAGTCCGAGGCGAGCCAGCATCGAAGCATATACAATCCTGTTATATGCTTCTGCCCCCGCTTTTCACAAATTTTCTTATTTTTTTAGTCAAATTTTACAACCCAACTATTATCATGATATGCAGTAAAACACATTTTAATTTGTTCATAAGTATTTTTTAGAGAATTGTATCTAAAAAATACATTATATAAATACCATCTCACACCGAAGGTGTCGATCGCTATGTAGAATACGATTATAACCGCATCCCTCTTAGCATGCCGTAGGTATGCAACCGCTATATAGAATGTTTATGTTGGTTGTTGCATAATTATATAAATACCATCTCACACCGAAGGTGTCGATCGCTATGTAGAATACGATTATAACCGCATCCCTCTTAGCATGCCGTAGGTATGCAACCGCTATATAGAATGTTTATGTTGGTTGTTGCATACCTACGGCATGCAGGTGCGGTAGAGATATTTTTGTTTCTACATAGCGATCGATCCCTTCGGGATGAAGCGGAATTTACAATCCAATTTATCCAAGTTTTATCTTTCATCATTTTATATTATTCCTTATTTTTATTTTCATCTATTTTTTGAAATCAACTTCTGAAAATAAACCATAGTGATCACTCGGGACAAATCCAGTTTTTAATGAAACATTTTTACCAAAAATACCAACGTTTTTTAATATAAATTCATTATCCTAATTATATGGTTCCAAGATTAAGATTCTATTGCATGAATCAGGTATGTAATTTGTGTTCTTTCCACCCCATCTTGGATTGTTGATAAAATCCAATGTTGGTATTACCTTGTATCCATTCAAGGCAGCGTGTACACTATATTAATCATATCATGCTTTAGAATGTACGATAATGTTTTATTGGAGTATCGCTCCATACCTGAACTTCAACATAGCAAGGCGATTCATAAGTTCCATCCCAAGAATCTTGTGGCAACCCACATTTTTGAATAATTTCTATTATTTCGTCAAATAAATATACCTTATTTCTATACTCCATTGGGAAATTTTCTATAACTCTTGTGCTAAAGGTGGGGAATGTATCACCATAAGTAAATGAAATACTTTGTAAATCAAACTCATCTACTGGTATTTTAATATATTCACTGTCCTCAAACCACGTTGCTAGAAAAGGACATTCACCAATAGCCATATAATGTGGCACATCCAATAAAGGAAGCCCTCCTTTTTCAATAAACATTGACCGAACTAACTGTTCTAAATATTTACGGCGTTCATAATACCATTCATTTCTATTTTCTATATGAAAAGGTGTTGTTAATTCCGATTGTATCTTCATTTGTTCTTTAATCTCCAGTCCTGATAAACTTACAAATGGACCTACTTTTTTTTCATAATAATGATAAAAATAAAACATTAATGTCCCACCTAAAATATTTAGTTTTTGTATAATACCTTTAATCAACTACATTATGTGATAATTTCTAAAATGTCAATAGTTTTTACATAAATCTATATATTTTACACCATTTTTTCCCATAAATCGCATTTAGAATATTTTTTAAATCCAATACTATAATAGAATTGTTGATTTGAAATTACGACTGCTTTTTTTGCACCCATCTTAATACATCGATTAATGCTTTCATAAACTACTGCTTTACCAAGGCCATTTTTTCTGAATTCTGGTATGGTTACAACTGGTTCAACATAGCATATTTCTGTGTCAGGATTGTACCATGTCCCACAATGTGCAGCATAATCACCATTTGGAGCAACGGCAAATACAGTAAGTTTGGGGTCTTTATGCGGTTTTTCTGGGAAATCTGATTCGGTCAATCCTTTGTTAGGTTCTCCCTCATTTTCAAAACCTTTATGTATTACAGCCACATATTTATCGATATTTTTATCCTTATGATAATCTGTAATGATAAATTTTTTATCTAAGTCGTACGATAATTCATGTGTACAATCAAGATCCAGCACATATTCATCTTTTGTAGTAAGTGAATAACCTTTTTCAGTAATAACAGATAGTAGCTCTTTATCGTTTTCATCAACGAATATACTTGAGATATTGTTATTTGACAATTTGGAATAAGCATAATCTACCATTTTAGGTTTTAGATAAGCAAATTGAGGATTTAATAAAATATAAACTGGGTTCCTCATGTCATGTGTCACTATTCCGACAATTTTATCAGCATCCTTAAATAACCCAATTGAAGGTAATGTAGATTCTTCAAGGTTAGGATGCCCTAAAAGCCATTCCCATCTTGCCCAATGCCAATTTTTATTTGTTCCAATTGAACTATGCTTTTTTAGGAAATCCAAAACTTCATAAAATTCATTGCAAATTCGTTTTTGAGGATAATGTTCAATTTTAATGTTCATAGATTCTTACTCCAATGTATTCTTTCCGATGCCCTAACGGAACCCCGGAGCCGCCCGAATGGGCGGCGGAGCGTATACCGTTTGTTAGGCGACGTTTTTGCTTTTCAACCAATTTTTTATCCTTTCAAACTAAAATTTATTTTCAGTCAACCATTTATGACCTTTAGGATACATTATTTTTAAGGAATCATTCAACCATTTTATTTGTTGTTCATTCATTTTGGACAATGTATTCTCAAAGTCTAACTGATACTCAACTTGTTCAGC
>WRLO01000153.1 GCA_009777575.1 Candidatus Cloacimonadota bacterium | reverse complement strand
CGACTAATTACGCCTTGATCATTGTTAAAATTCCATGAGATTGACTCCAAAAAATCTTCATTTTGTTCATTTTGACCAAATAGATTATTATCATTGTGAGGACCAAATACATAACCAGCCTGAGCATGAGGAAAATTGGCTGGGTCATACATTTTGTCCAGATATGGAAAAGCAAGCCACTCAATTGATTCAACAGAACGTGGTTGAATAGTAAAATCTTTCTCTTTAGATGCTAACAAGGGTGGAAATATCCAATGTTTGATAATGCCATGTTGATAATGCACCGCCCCAATATCAAGACGCGTATTATCTGGATCACTGTCTTCTGGGTCGTTCCACCAAAAGATACCATCACCATTGGTGTCCCGATGCCCATTATTAATCAACCCACTTTTGAATTGGCTATTCCATATAGGTCTCAATGTCTCCATATCAAGATGAGGATTTCCTATAAATAGGTCATGGCGATTGTTAGATGGTATGCCTGTTATCATGGTATTGAGATTGACTTCAGTATCAGGATTTTCTATATCAAAAAACCATGAATTGCTGATGGTTGTGTTTGGGGAACTGCT
The DNA here is from genome assembly GCA_009777575.1 of Candidatus Cloacimonadota bacterium. Classification (GTDB taxonomy): domain Bacteria; phylum Cloacimonadota; class Cloacimonadia; order Cloacimonadales; family WRIO01; genus WRLO01. The sequence continues at coordinate 4,124 of WRLO01000153.1, read as the reverse complement.
TGCTTGAATTCTACCTGTAAAAATGGAGTTTTTAATGTTTACTGGAGTATCCCACACTGATAAATATAAAGATGGTTGTGAATTGCGACCGAAACCTATTTCTGTGTTGTTCAGATATTCTACGATAATGTCATTAGATGCGCTGCTGGTTATACTTACATTTCGAAAATTGCTATGTTCACTAAAATCTTGTTTAAATATGTTGTTTGATATGTGGACTTCACCAAATGAATGTACGGATCCGACTGTTAAATTTGCACTAATTGTTGGAAAAGCGTCAACCTCAATTTGATTGTTAATAAATTGATTGTTAACAATCTTAATAAAGTGTTTATCATCAAAAGGGTTTAGATTACTGATGCTTACAGTAGAACTATGTCCAGTAGTGATATTGTCTTGAAACAAATTATTTTCTAAATGAAGCTTTTGCCCTGAGAATGATAACGAATTTGCTCTAGGGCCAACATTGTTAATGAATTGACTATTTTTTATTACCAAATGAACATTAAGGGCTTCTATCGCTTGAATTGTATTTGAATTTGATGATCCTATAAAAACGCTGTTTACTATAATAAATTCATCTTTTGTCTCACTGTTTAGAATAGAAATAGCGTATTCTGTATAATCCTCAAAGATTACATTGTCTATAAAAGCTGTACTAGCGTCATGAAAAATCAAAGCATTTTGTACATTAATAATTTTAATATTACTGATAGTAATGAAATTATTTTTGCTCACTTTGATAAAAAATCATATCCCTCGCAATCGATTACGACAGAATCTATCCCCACAAGGTCTATTTTTTTTGAAGAAAAATTAGGAAAACCTCTATTATCATCACCTACATAAACTCCATCTGGGTGCGGATATATGTTTACAGTTCCTCCGGGATATACTGAGTTGATAGCTTCTTGTATTGTATCAAAATGATCTGGCAAATGACTATATCCCGGCTTTACAAATGTTTCAAAGATAGGCTCTGAGATTGTTACATCAAAAGATATGGTAGCATTTGCATTACCAATATTGGATATATTCAATCCTCCTAATGCAGTTGCTTGCCCATCTGCTCCATATATAAACGAGGGCGGATTTGTTTGATCATTTATTGCAGTTCTACCTGATTCGATAGAGAAAAATGCTTTGAGAGAACCATAAGGAAATCCAAGTTCATCAGGACGATAAGCATTTATTCTGTACTGCTCTGTTTCGATATCCCCATCAATGACTCTGTATACTATTAATCCATGAGGGTTGGGGATTTCAACTGGATAAGTAGTATTAGGAGCAATCTCATGATCATACCAAAAAGAAAGATTTGAATCTGGGAATTTACCAGTTACTTTCCTTCTATACTCTACGATGAAATATTGATTTTCGCTATAAGGTGAGTTTATCCTAAAGGCAACATTGTCTTGTTGTGAAGCGAGTGGATTCAAAGTGTAGCTTCCAGATGTTTCGATAGTAGGAATATCAATCCAGCCTAAATCACGATATTTTACAATTGATGAGATAGATGAAAAAATAGTGCTAGACCTCGCCATTATACACCAGGGACCTACAGGATCAAATCTCCAGTCTGGAGCATCAAGATGATATAAATCATCAGCTCCAAGCGAATGTGCAAATTCATGAAGAATAACTACTAATCTAAAATTTAGATAATTACCATAACCATTTTCTTCAATGATTATATTGTAATTTCTCACTTTTTTACCATTGATAATAGGACCATTATCACCAAAAGTCCATGCTCTATCCCATAGAGCACTTTCGCTTATATCTCTTCGACCTTCTATAATAAATGTGACATTATCAACATAACCATCATTGTCTTTATCTATGTCCAAACCTAAAGGTACCATCGGAGCAATGTGTGCAACAGCACCTCGGAGAAGACTTATAACTCTTGTTCCCTGCTGGTTTCCGGCGCCTTTTCGAGTGTAATAATATCGCTCCTCAGGGGCTTCATAGCTTTCCACATCTATACCATGTTGGATAGGAAAAAAAGACGATGATACATCCAATTGCTGATATGATGAATCCCAAAAATAAGTGTTAAGATCGCGATAATGCTGCTCATAAACACTAAACGGGTCACTAAAAAAACCGTCTCCAGAATATGTATCACTTAGAGGATCTGAATCATGATTTTGTCCCCAAGGAAAAGTGATAAAAATCACAAGATTATGAGCCTCGCCTGTTTTAGGAGTGAATGATCTATTGATTTGAAAAGATTCATCCCATTCTCTTCGTTTTTCTTGATATGCCTCTTCAGATATATTCAAAAATGGCTCTAATCCAACGCTGCGAGCTGGATACTGATTTATAGGAAATCCTGTTGAAATCAACTCATCATTATCTACTGTAGCCCAACAGTAATATCCTGAAAGATTGTCTTTTACTATAGTAAAGCCCTCTGCATCATGTGTCCAACTGTGAAATTCATCGCCAGAAATAAATGCACTTACTCTATCTCCGTTTGGTTGAACAAGTTGCATTGGTTCTCTTTCGATCCAAGCAGCTGATAAGCTTGTGATAAAATTTACTAAGATCACAAAGCTGATAAAAATTGATTTGATTTGATTTTTCATTTTAGCTCCTTTATTTTTATATTGGTTTATAGATTTTATCTACACCCATTTTTTTCCCTATTCACGTCCATAAATTGTGTGATTAGTAAATCTTGGGAAACCATCAATATGAGGTAAAATATCTTGATCATCCCCATATTTTATTATTATATTTTGGAAAAAACTGCCACTTAACGCTCTAATCTCATTGGCAAACTCTTCTGGAGCACCAGATTCTATAGTGCCATAGATTGTGCCACCGGACATTATAAATTCGATAAAATAATCACCAAATTGCTCAGGGTATCTTCCTATCGATACTCCTGATGAATTTCCTGATATCGTAGCATATTCGGAAATTAATACATAGCCATTTGTCACACCTAAACCTGATGTTTTGTTACCATGGATCCTTGAATTGCCAGACATAAAAAAAGAACCATAACTGTTGTAAAAAGCACCAGGCCCCCTATCAGTTGTGTTTTCCAAAATAGAAGCATTGTCGGACATCACAAAAATGGATGCGTTATATACACCGCCTCCAGATGTGTAAGTCCAATTACCTGAAATTGACGATTTATCTGACATAAAAAAATTTCCTAGGTTAACCACCCCCCCCCCTCCTCCGTCATATATCAACATGTAATATCTAGCAAATGCTTGATTATCTGAAATAGTTGCATTTTCCATCATTGTGAATGTTCCTCCAACATTAGCGACACCGCCACCTGAGCTATTCGCTATATTGTTTGATATCGAAGAATTATTTGTCATAGTAAAAATGCCTCGATTAAATACACCACCACCGATATAAAATGATGTGTTTGCATAAATAGATGAATTATCTGTCATTGTGAAGACACCTTCTTCAGAATTAAAAACACCACCATTTCGATGAATATAACCACCACTCTGATACTCATTTAGATTCTCAAAAATAGACGAATGGTCTTTCATTGTGAAAACACCTTTATTATCAACGCCACCACCACCAAATTCTCCACTTCTATTACCTGAAATAGAAGAAGGTCCCTGCATAACAAAAATTGAGTTTTTTCCAGTATAGACAAGGGAAGCATCATTTTCAAAATGTCCTCTCAAACCTATATCATTGAGGACGATGGTTATCTGAGTGTCATCACCTATCATCAATAAATGTCCCGTGCTATCAGAGGATAATGATATCGTCTGATCTCCTGTAATAGTCACATAAATATCATTTCTATCACCAAAGGTATTAACCCTAGTTCCAGAAACTTCAAAATCATTGACTATCATCAGAGTGTAGTTCGTTGTGTCTGAGCCTTGCGAAATGCTATTGATTGCGTTTTCCCATTGAATAGTATTTAAAATAAAAAACACATCAGAACTGTTTATAGAAACTGAGCATTCAGCAGTGACATTGCCATCGACTGTCGTGGCTTTGATGGTAGCTGTTCCATCAGAAATAGCTTCTACAACTCCATCTTGAGAGACAATAACGACATCATCATCACTACTACTCCAGACTATTTGCTGATTCGTAGCGTTTTCTGGCTCGATTGTGGCTGT
>WRLO01000152.1 GCA_009777575.1 Candidatus Cloacimonadota bacterium | reverse complement strand
TCCGCCGACTTTGAAACGTCGGTCGGTGCGGTCCTCCATTTGGTGTTACCCAAACTTCAACCTGGACATGGATAGATCATCTGGTTTCGGGTCTAATTCATACGACTTTGCGCGCTATTAACACTCGCTTTCGCTTCGGCTCCATAGCTCTTGCTACTTAACCTCGCAGTATAAATTAACTCGCCGGCTCATTATGCAAAAGGCACGCTATCGCTAACACAAAGGCTAGCTCTAACTGCTTGCAGACACACGGTTTCAGGTACTATTTCACTCCTCCTTCGAGGTGCTTTTCACCTTTCCCTCACGGTACTTGTTCACTATCGGTCACAAAATGTATTTAGCCTTAGGAGATGGTCCTCCCAGATTCAATCAGGATTTCTCGTGTCCCGACCTACTCGGGATCCTGTTACCCGATAAAAATATTTCGACTACGGGCCTATCACCCTCTACGGACTAGCTTTCCAGCCAGGTTCGTCTATACTTTTATCAAGGCATGTTACAGTCCCACGACCCCGGACAAAAGCCCGGTTTAGGCTCTTCCCCGTTCGCTCACCACTACTTAGGGAATCGTTATTACTTTCTTTTCCTGTGGTTACTAAGATGTTTCAGTTCACCACGTTCGCCTCCCTTGCGGGATGGTATACCACGGTATACCGGGTTGCCCCATTCGGAAATCTACGGGTCAAAGCTCGCTTACAGCTCACCGTAGCTTATCGCAGCTGGCCACGTCCTTCATCGCCATTTTGTGCCAAGGCATCCCCCGTGTGCCCTTATTGCTTTAATTTATTTCACTACACTCTGTTACACACTATGTTTCTGTATTTAGAACTATTTTTTGTATCAAATTTAGATGTGAATAAAAGAAATTTTTCTATTTATTAAGTAAAAACTTTATAGGTCTTCGCCTACTTCCACTGGGTTCTCTCGATATATAAATATCATTTCTATCACCAGCGAGGTCAACATTAACTTCAACTGATATCATAGCATAAAAAGGCGCTTTTGTGGCTGCACCTGCAACTAAAATTGAAGTTGGAGTGTCTAATATAGGTCTAAATGAGTAAATATTACCTTTTTTTCTTAAAATACCACTTGGATTGCTCATCTCAAACTCATCATAGTTTTCCGCTATATAAATTGCTGGTAATCTTAATGGGCTTGTACTATCTGTATAATCTATATTTTCCCATCCAAATCCACCTTGCTCTTTGGGAGTTTTCCACCAATCTTGAGCGTATTCACCAAGTTTGATGCACTCTGTTTTGAGTCTTTTTCCATTTGTTTTAAGACTGATAATACGAGCAAGTTTTGTAAAACCAGCTATAAAAGCTATAATAATTAATAGAATCAATGTTTTTCTATGTAATGTCATAAATCAACCTACGATAAAAAATATTTCAAAACTCATTTGAAATTAAATGAGGAAATCCATTGTTTATATGTTTTTCAATTGTCCATACATTTTCAAAATCAAAACCTTTTTTTGAAAAGTTCTTTGGATTTTGCATTTGTCTTTGAGATAGTTTTCTCTTATCGTTTTTACCAATTGGAAAGGGTCTAAAATCCCAATCTGTTATCAAACCATACACGGTGTAGGTGTCATTATTTATAGAAAAACAATTTTGTATCTTGGATAAACCAGAAAATAAACCTATCAAATCTCCAAAGGTATCAAAAGCACTTAGAGTATCAATTTTTCCATTGTAATAAGAATTTTTTAAAGTTGAGGATGATAACACACCGATTAAACCTGCAGTTATAATTGAAGCATTAGTATAATCTGGGTAGGAAAAATTTTCAAAATTTCTATTGCTAAATATGTTCACTCTTGATACACAGTTTTCTATAGTGCTGTGAGATGTTTTACCGACTAAACCGCTCGTGACATAATTATTCTTTACAATTAAACCGCTTACTGATGAATTTGCAAGATTTCCCCCTGTCATTATTCCTATAACAGCTCCAGTGGTATTATTTGTGTCACCTTCGATGATCATTATGTCTCTAAGATGGATGTTCTGGATATTCGCATTTTCTGTCCATCCAAAAAAACCATCGCTGATATAGATAGGAGATTCGACAAAAGAATTATTGATAAAAATATTTTTTATTGTAAAACCATTGCCATCATAATCACCTGAAAATGCAACAACATAAGATTCAGTGTCTAATTCGCCTCTTAACAAAATATTTGGTACATGTCGGCCTATTGATTGAAATCCACGACCATTGTTCCATGAATTTGTTTCTGAAGCATCAATATCTGCTGTTTGGATGAAAAATCGCTTAAGATTTACATCTGAACCATGGGAATAACCCCATACTTCTGGTGTTTCAGACAGCCATCTAAGATTTGCGAGATTATTTATTAGATATGGATTACCAATAGAACCTGCATTGTCTTCATGAAAGTTTGATGGTGGAAAAGCTATAGTTTCAGAGATTAACAAATTAAGGGATGTAAGTATAATAGCTAATATCATAAAGGGTAACTTTTTTATTGATATACATATATTGAACATATTGGCACCTTTTGTCTATTATTTTTTAATTATATTATTCAAAAAATCTATAGGAGTAAAAATAGGTATTTCTGCCTCATCATAATCCTTAATATTTCTTGTGATAAAGCAATCCATATTATTTTCTAATGCACAAAAATGCTGGATAGCATCCTCGAAGTCTTTGAAATCGGAATAAAGAGCTTTTTCGATAGTCTTATCTGTAACGCTTAGAATAATTAATATTTTTCTGAGTTTTTTAATAAACTCAATGTTTTTGTAGTGCCCAAAGTCTTTTCTCTGAAGATAATATAGGTTAGCAATAATTAAAGAGGATGTAAACCCTAAAATGTCTCCGCTTGTTATTAAGCTCATAACATTTGCAGAGTTTTCATAATGTGGTTCTCTCTCTTCAGAAATATCACGGATGATATCCGAATCTAAAAAAACTTTTTTCAATTATATTTCTCCTTTAGATATTCAACAATCGTTTCTTTGTAATCAATTTCCTTATCTCGTTTGAACACACCAGTAATTTCCTTTACAAGAGGGTGAATTCCATTTTTTTCTTCATTTTTCATTTGTTTTTTTGACAAAGAAAAGATGAAGTCTACTAAATAATCAGACAAGTCTTTACCATTATTCATCGAATACTCTTGTGCTTTCATAAACACATCATGTTCTATTTTTAATTCGATAGTCGTTTCCATGATATTCTCCTTTTTTACTTAGTTTACAAAACGCTAAAACTTATTCTTCAATTAAATCCTCATGTAATAACGATAACCAGTCACTACGACCAAACAAGAATCTAGACAGCTTAACAGTTTTCTTCGTTTTGTCGATGACATAAAATAATAGATAATTTTTGACTCTAAAAAAACGAACCCCTAATGATGACAGATGAAAATCGTTAACTAAAGGCCAGATATATGGATTCTCTTCTATACAATCTAATTTTTCTCTTATTTGTATTATCATTTTTTCAGCAGCTTGGGAATTATTTAGTTTTTCTTTAATATAATTGTAAGCATCTTCTATTTCTTCCTTTGCAATTTCGGAAATTATTATTATATACTTTGTCATTTCTCGTTCAGCTTATCGAAATGTTTTTTCATATCCTCATAACTAACATATTGACCATTGTCTATTTGGTTCATGCCTGCTTCAATAGCAGTATATAGATCATATCTACCTATCAATTTATGATAAGTATCTAAACTCATAACTGCCAATTCTTCATGTCCTTCTTTACTGAGTAATACTGGCTCTTTTATCTGATTGCATAATTGGTAAATCTCAGAATAATTGTCTTGAAAAACTATCTTATTTGAATTTATAGGCATTTATACCTCCTAATTTAAATCTGGTGGAGGATATCGGATTCGAACCGATGACCTCTGCCTTGCAAGGGCAGCGCTCTCCCAGCTAAGCTAATCCCCCAGAAACTGGTGGGCCTGGGTAGACTCGAACTACCGACCCCTGCCTTATCAGAGCAGTGCTCTAACCGACTGAGCTACAAGCCCGGTTATTTTCAGTTGACAATTGACAATTGTTAGTTGACAGTCATGATTTGTATCTTTTGAGACATTCAAAAAACACAAACAAAAGCAATCAACTATCAATAGTCAAAAGTCAACTGAATTTATTTCTTTTATTCACATCTATGATTTATTTTATACAAACAACTGTCAACTATCAATAGTCAACTGTCAATTGTATTAAAGTGGAGTGCCTCTCGGCAGAGTTTTGACTTTTTTGAGTAAAAACAGCAGTGATGCAGTTTTTACTTTTTTACTTTTAAGTGTACGAAAGTAATCTTTGGCTATTATATTACTCAATTTCTGTCGACAGCCAACTATAAAATGGTAAACTGTCAACTGATTTTTACACCTTGAAAGGAGGTGATCCAGCCGCACTTTCCAGTACGGCTACCTTGTTACGACTTAGTCCCCCTTACTAAGCACACCTTCGAAAGCTGCTTCCGCAAAGCGGTTGGCTCACCTTCTTCGGGTGCACTTAACTCGGCTGACTTGACGGGCGGTGTGTACAAAACCCGGGAACGTATTCACCGCGTTATGCTGACACGCGATTACTAGCGATTCCAGCTTTATGGAGTCGAGTTGCAGACTCCAATCCGAACTGAGATCGGCTTTATGGGATTGGCATAGTGTCGCCACTTAGCAACCATTTGTACCG
>WRLO01000151.1 GCA_009777575.1 Candidatus Cloacimonadota bacterium | reverse complement strand
ACCATTTTCTCAAAAGGTGCATTGCTTCATCTTTATTTAAAGGATATTGACCGGCTGAGATGTAATAATCAAAAATACTGCTAACATCTTTTTCTGTAAAACCAAGAATATTGTTAAATTTAGGCATTAATGAGATATTTGTTCCAATATTGAACCCGCTAGAGACATCATCAAGAGTGATTGGTGAGACACCAGTCATAAATAGTCTTGAGAGTGCAGGATTCATGCCTGAAGTTAGATTTTTGAGTGTTCTAAAGAAATCTTTAAAAAAACCACTCTGACGAGTTATTTGATGATATAATTCTGCACCTTCGTCTGAAAGTAGTGCATTTGTGAAATTGTCGTATTCGTCAATAAATACATATAATTTTTGGTTTATAGTATAAAGTTCATCTGCTATTATTTGAAGTTTTTCACTCGCAACAGTGGTTTCTAAGGTTAAATTAACTATACTTTCTGGGATAAAATCCTTAAATCTACGGAAAAAATGTCCGATTCTTCGATTACAATAATCATTGAAGCTTTTTTGTAAATCGTCAGTTGCCTGTGCTACTGCAGAAAAATCAAGATACAAAACGAGATATTTGCCTCTTTCTTCGGTTGGATGCTCATGAATCCAAGTCCCTTTAAACAATGTGTCAAAACTGTCTAAACTCCAGACATCATAGTATAAACCCAACATCGACAAAAACATTGATTTTCCAAAGCGCCGAGGGCGGATTAGAAAATTGAACTTTGTTTTCTCTATTTCAGGGATAAACATTGTCTTGTCAACATAATAAGCATCGTTTACTGAAATATCAGCAAAACTCGAAATGCCGTATTGGATTGATTTTAGCTTTTCCATAGTTACCTCTTAACAAATTATAAATTACAATTTACAAATTACAAATTATAAATAAATAGTTTTGGAAACAAGTTTTTTTAAAAGAGGTTTTATGTCAAGTTTTTCTTCATTTTCGTCTTTGCGAGGTCGATTATTTGCCCCCCTGTTACCTTGAAAGAAGTGAAAGGTCTTAAGATTCCTCATTGCGCTCGGAATGACAAGTAATACTAATTTTACGAAAACCTCTTATTGTGCCTAATACCCATCCCGTCTTTGCGAGGTCGTTTTCCGTCTTTGCGAGGTTCCTTCTCCGAAACTCCCCCCGAAGCAATCTCCGTGCCACTACTCCATTCTCCATTACCTCAACAACACCATCCTCCTCACCATACTTTCTTCACTGGTCACCATACGATAAAGATAAACCCCACTTCCCAGCTCACGCCCCTCTTCATCGCGTCCATCCCAGATTACAGAGTGTGAACCTCTTTCCACTAAACCATCAAACACCCTCCGCACTTTTTGACCACGAATATTGTAAATATCTATAGAGACTGGGGAATCTACAGCTATGTTGAATCTGATTGTCGTCTCTGGATTGAAGGGATTCGGAAAATTGCTGAGTAGCTCTGTTTGAGGCACAGGAATCACCACAGGATTATTCTCAGATACGGTATACTCGATATCGTAAATCCATATTCCAGATAAAGATAACTGCACCATTTTTTCTTTTTCAGGAAAGAAATATGTTTGACCAACATTTCTGTATATATCATCTTTTTCACCAATTTTTTGTACTTCTCCATTTATCACTGCAAAATATTCAGAAATATATAAGTCGTTGTACGCATTTATTGTTATGACATTATTATATGCATTGACATTAGTTGTTGGAAAATCATAAATCTGCACTAGAATGTTTTCTCCAAGATCATAACCAAATAGTCTCCAGTGTGAGTCATTATTTAAACTCGAGAATGATAAAAATAAATTATCATCATAATGGTTTATCACATTATATCCTGCAGGTAACACACTACTAAATATGATAGTTCTGTAATCATCCAAATCTCTGATATTAAAAACATTGTTTTGCACATTTAGGATATATCTGTTTTGTTTGTCGATAGATATCATACCTAAAAACAAACCAATATAGTCTAACTCATAACCATCAAGTTTATAAACCATTACCCAATCAGGTGAAAGATATCGAAAAAAGAGATAATCATCAATCATAAAAAAACCTCTACATATATCATTGTGGATTTGATATCTATTAATAAGTTCTGCTTTTTGATTTTCCATTCTATAAATCTCAAAATATGTGTTCAGGTCATCAACTAGAGTGCCTGCCACATAAAGTAGATCATGTTCGATATTTATGAAAGCAGGCAACATATTGATATCATATTCTATCTTTGATATAAATTGATTTTGAAATACAGAAAATATGTTGTAATGATACAGATTTCTTTCGCTTTTTAAATAAATAGGCACATCAAAATCAACTATATAAGCACCGTCATTAAAAACAAAAAATTGATACATAGCTAAATATCCTCCGTCTTTATAAAAAATATTATTAAATTCATTTGATGTATCAAAAACCATAAAATGATCATATCTATTCATATAAAGAAAAGGAGAGTCATAGTACATATTATTCCAGGCAGGGCTATCATAAGTAGTATAGTCTTCATATATAAGGTTATATTCATTATGCTCATTTAGTTCGAAAACATTTAACCATGAGCGATCCATGGAGACAAATAATCTATCCTCTGCCAAGATGGAATGAAATACAGGATAATTAGTAGAAATGTCATTTATTTTAAAGGGATTTGATAAATCTGAGATATCAAAAATGATTACACCTCTGCTGTGATTAAAAATATATTTTCCATGCTGTATTTCTGGGAAATCAACCATGAATGTTCCCAATAAGACTATCTCAGAAACTTGGTTCATCTCATAGTCATTTTCAATATCTATCTCAAAAAATTTCAAGAGTGTTCCCTCATTGTTTCCATAATAGTAAGGGACAATCATGAGAGAATCCGATATGACTATACCATATCCATATAAACCCTGAATATATCCCTCTATTTCTAAGGTTTCTTTATTTATTAAAATCGTCATTTGTTTCTCACTATCTACTATCATCAGATGAACACTACTAAACAATATACTAGAACTAAATGATGAAACTTCAAAAATCTTACTAGCAATTCTTTTCATTGGAGACTGCGATACATCAATCATAGATATGCCTAATAAACTACCCGGTTCACTAGATATACTATAAATTATACTGTCTACTAAAAAACTTCGATTGCTTGATCTTGTTTCTAAAAAGCTTATTCTTTCGAGTGAACCATCTGTAAATATCTCATATTCTTCTATTCTAAATTGTGCTTGTGTATATAACCTGTTTTCATACTTAAAAATAGCACCATTGTAGATATTGTATTCGTAAACCAAAACCTCATTGGATATATTTTCGATATTATTTATTGTAGCAAATATCAGGTTTATTGATAAACAAAGAAACATTAATATATTTACTTTAATATTCATTTATATTCCTTTAAACCCTCCTCTGTTTATCTTTATTATTGAATATGATGTATGTAAAGGCAAGTCCAAGTAAGGTAATATACTTATTTTTGGTTCAAATCTATCTTTTGTACTTAATGGGTTACAAAAAATAAAATAATAAAAAAATTTCCAAACAGTTTCTCAATAACCATATCACTCTCCATTCTATATATCTAATATCTACTATTACATACTTATTATTAAACTTCAAATAATAAAATATGTTTCAAATAAATATTATTTTGTAAAGGATAACTATCTGAACAATATTTTCTTATGTTAGAAATCACAAAGTTTGAATTATATTATTATTGTATGGTGTAAATTGGCACGGGGATTCCTTTGGGGTGGTTCAAAAGCTTGCTCGTTTAATTACATTATAATGGAACATCGCAAAGACGGTTGAAGTAACCTCGCAACGACGGATGGGTGATGGGTATGGTGGCATGGAGATAACTTAGTGAGGACAGCAATAAGGAACCTCGCAACGACAGGGAGGGGTATAGTGACACGGAGATTGCTTCGTGAGGACAGCAAGAAGAGACCTCGCAAAGACGGGGAGGGGTATAGTGACACGGAGATTGCTGGAGAATTAAGAATTAAGAATTAAGAATTAAAAATTTTAAGACCTTTCACTGCGTTCAAGGTGACAAAGAGGATAGTGACATGGAGATTGCTTCGTGAGGACAGCAAGAAGAGACCTCGCAACGACGGGGAGGGGTATAGTGACACGGAGATTGCTTTGTGAGGACAGCAAGAAGAGACCTCGCAACGACGGGGAGGGGTATAGTGACACGGAGATTGCTGGAGAATTAAGAATTAAGAATTAAGAATTTTAAGACCTTTCACTGCGTTCAAGGTGACAAAGAGGATAGTGACACGGAGATTGCTTCGTGAGGGTAGCAAGAAGGAACCTCGCAAAGACGGGGAGGAGGATAGTGACACGGAGATTGCTTGAGAATTAAGAATTTTAAGACCCTTCACTGCGTTCAAGGTGACAAAGAGGATAGTGACACGGAGGTTGCTTTGTGAGGACAGCAAGAAGGAACCTCGCAACGACGGGGAGAGGTATAGTGACACGGAGATTGCTTCGTGAGGACAGCAAGAAGAGACCTCGCAAAGACGGGAGTAGATAATGGATTATTCTTAATTCTTAATTCTTAATTCCTAATTCTCCACAATACACCATCTCCCAGCCGTGATAGACCACGATTAGTTTTTTGAGAACAACATCCCCAAAAGGAGCGATACTAAACTCTTTTTTAGAGTAGTGGTCATCTGAGTATTTTTCGAGTTGTTCTGTGGCTTCATTGATTTTATTTTGAATT
>WRLO01000150.1 GCA_009777575.1 Candidatus Cloacimonadota bacterium | reverse complement strand
CATTGACAATTTGCAGAGACGAGCTTTCTGATAAAATAGTTTTGATTAAAGACAATAAAACATGTCTATAGCTATGCTCCGTGGCGTTACCTGCCTGGTACAGCTGATTAACTTCTTTTATGTAGTCTGTAAAATTTTTCATTTCACCTCGTAACTTATATAACTATTCTTGCTTAGGTTTTATTTCAGCTAATGTCCTACCGTCTTCAGTTTTCCAGTCTGTCCATCCATTTGATGAGTTTCCAACACAAAATCCAGAAGCTCCAGAAGGAGAAGCGAAAAGCATATCTTCAAGTAAAATTCCATTTTCATCAATTTTTGCTTCATCTCGCGCTTTCTTTATTTTGTCAGCAATGATATCTGAAGTATAGGATGATATGCTACTTCCTTTTAACACAACGTAGCCATCAGAAATTATTTTACACTTTGCCTTTATGATTTGTCCATTTTTGCTGTTTTTCCTACTCAAATACAAGATTTGTGCATCGCTTGTTCTATTTTTTGAGTTATCTGATAAAGTTGGGTTTTCTATAATTTGCTTGTTCAAGACTTTTTCTTCAGCAAGAGCTAATTTCAATCTTTCGCTTACTTTATCACTGATAAAAGTGTTCAGGGCTTTTTTCGTGATAACTTTGAACATGTTGAAAGACTTTTTGTATGTTTTCTCATTGCAAGCATTTTCAGTAAGACGCTTTACAAAGTTTTCATTTGGGTCTACCAATTGATTGGCAAGATAGTCTTTTATCTCTTTTGAATACTTCAATTCTGAGGCAACCGAGATAATTTCGTCAACATTGAAAGCTGATTTTGTAAATCTTTTCAGAATATCTTGGGTGTGTTCATCAATATTTTCTATTGTAAACTGCAGAAATGGTTCTTGATCCATGATATTGGGTTTTACTGTGTCTGTGTAGAACCGATATTCATAACCATCGGTCAAAATTCCAATCTTTGCATCTGTTGAGTTGAAATAAAACAACAATTGCTTTTCGCTGTCTGCATTTAATTTCCCTTTGAGCTTTTTAGCTTCTCTCAAAATGATTGGTTTGTCATTTTGCATGATGGCATAATCTACAAAGTAGCTTTTGTCAGCTCCAAATCCTGTCGAGTACTGCGTAATAACCTCGTTTAAGTTTCCTACATCATATCCCAAAATCATTCTGATGAATGGGTCGATGAGAGAATAACGAGTATTTTCTTCATTGAAAATTTTATCCCTATCCTCAATATATCTTTTTTTTATTTGCTCAATAGCTTCAAACATGCTAAACTCCAAATTTTATTCTGAAACAAACATTTATACTTGGGCTAACTTGTCAACACATTTTTAGGTTTGTTAAATTAAAGGTAAAATTGGGGGCGGGGATGCTGATAAAGGATAAAATGATTACGGGTAAAGAACTAAAGACCGCTAAATAGTTTGAGATCGAATTAAAGTTTGAGTATTTTTTGCGTTGCCTCTGATTTTAAGCATGCATTAAAAATGTTGACAGAAAACAAGGTTTCAAATATATGGTGTTTATGTAAATAATATAAAAGAGAACAAGGAATATGGAGGTTAGAGACAGAGGTGCGGAATTGAAATATGATATTTATAATTCCGTAGAGGAGGCAATATCAGATGTCAATACCGAAGTCATCGTTTATCTCTATATTTGGGATGGAAATACTTGGTCTGTAAAGAAAAGAGATTACGAAAGAGGGATATGGAAAAAAGATAAATTATTAAGACTAAATTCAAAATAAATTATTTTGAGATAAGGCAATAATTGCAGATAACTATTTTTATGTTAATTATTTACATGATATTTGTCTCTTATTTCTTTTAAAAATCTATAAACCATAAAATGCCCATATATGTAATATCATACATTATCAATATGATAGAATGGACATAGAAAAATATTTTCTGAATTCAGTATTTTTTTTCTTGCAAAAATAACTCTCTTTTAAATAATGGTTCCCGCTTCAAATATAACTAAAGTTTCATATGAGGCTATAAATAAATTTAAAAGAGGTATAAGATGAAATTATCTACTACGGTGGCAATCGTTTGCATGGCGATATTGCTAATCAGCTGTGCAAGCATGAAAACTCCCCGAAGTCCATTTTGGGATGTGGACATAGACTCTTTTAAGGATTATGTCGCACAAAAGGAAGTAGCAGATATTGAGGGCATTTGGGATATTGGTGGCTATTATACTATCGGCTTGCTTCGAGAGGGGTCTGGCTATATCGGCTTTATTCTGGACTCTGTGCATGATAATTGGTTGCCGAGAATGGTGAAATTTAAGGTCGAGACAGTAGATGACAGCATCAGGACTATTTGGTATATGTTAGACCACTCCATACAAATTTACGAGCCAATAATATGGTCGTATGAAATGATTTTTGACAGATCACTAAAGATTTCTACTCACGAGCCAATATTATTGACTGATAACTTGCTTATTGTTGGCAGTTCACAACTAAAGAGATTGGATTCTAAATTTCCAGATACCCTGATAGATTTGTCAGCGGATGCAGAGCATATAGTGAACGTGGTGGAGGAGATACATCCTATCTTTATCATGGAAGGCATGTTAGAGGATGATTATTCAGAGCGTAGATATGAGTATTTGGAAACCACAAAAAGCCTTTCAAGTATAGAAGAGTTTCAATTTGCTACGGAAAGATACCTTGTTTCACTTAAGGATGCTCATACGAGTATAATAGGAAATTTACCTGGTGGTTATGTAGATGCAGAGTTTTTCTATCATGACAGAGTTTTGTATATATTAGATGAACAAATTTCACCAGAACAGATTGAAGTGCTTGAAATAGGTGGAATATCGGTTACGAGCTTACTAGATGTGATAGATAAACATTTCTATTTTGAAAATGAGGCAGCCAAAAGACTAAACTATCCCTTTCATGCAAGACAAGAAGCCATTTTAAAGCTGGCAGGGATTGAAATACCAGAGTCCGGGTCAATTCCTATCACATTGCTGAAAGATGGAGAGCAGGCAATCATAGAACGCACTATGACAAATTCACTTACAAATGAGGTTCAGCCCGACTATATCATAAGGCATGAAATGATAGACGACATTTTCTATATCAAATTGACATCATTTGTGGATGGAGATCATATCACCCCTGTAGTGGAAGAAATTGAAAAAGCAGTGCAAAATGGTATATGGCGTTTTATTCTTGACTTGCGTGACAATGGGGGTGGGAATATTCTTATTATGATGCGACTATTGGACGCTTGGGGTATCACCAGTCAAGGATATTCTGATGGAGGTATTCATAGGATCAGCGACCCTCTACGAGAATTTCATGGTAATCTCTTGGGAATATTCTATGATGAAGTGGATAGTGTCATAAGAGAGCCAAACCCAGAAATGGACAACCCAAATAACATATTCATAAGTGTACTCACAAATGGAAAAACGTTTAGTGCCGCTATGCTTACTGCTGGTGTAGTGCAAGATGGCAGACTAGGTAATGTCATCGGAGAACCCAGTTCCAATGCTCCAAACTCTTTTACTGAGATTGTCCCTGCTCCTCCCACACCTATTTTAAACTATCGTATATGGGTTTCAACAGCTTATGCAATGAGAGCAGATATAAACGCTGACCCGAATACCCTGATGCCTGATATACTTGTCCCTGCAGAAGAGGCTCTGGATACGGCAGTGGAATATCTTAGAGGATTGGAACGAGAATAGTACAAAAAGCTTGACAGAAAAGAAAGGTAAAAAATAATGGCATTATTATGGATATTTCATTTTACTCAAAAGAGAAAAAATTTTCAAAGGATAAGGCTTTGATATGGCTTATAAAGTTGAATTGTATGAAAAAGAAGATGGGAAAATACCTGTTTTAGATTTCATAATGAGTTTAAATCCAAAACAACAAGCAAAAGTTACCCGAGAAATAGATTTATTGGAAAAGTTTGGTAATGAATTACATTATCCTCATGTTAACATAATTAAAGGGAAACAATACAAAGATTTATGGGAATTAAGAATGAAACTGGGCACTGATATTTTTCGAATATTTTACTTTCTATCAAAACAAAATGTAGCAATATTATTACATGGAATAATAAAAAAGAGTCAAAAACTACCTCAGAAAGAGTTAGATATAGCAAAAAACAGAATGGCACAATATATAAGGAGGCATACAAATGGAGTGGAGTAAAGCAAAAACTATCATCTCTAAAAACCAAGAAGTTTGTGAAGAACTTAAAAAGAACGAAAATGAATATAAGATTATTGAAGCTATCATATTAGCAAGGAAAGAGAAAAACTTGTCTAAAAAAGAGTTAGCAGATTTAATAGGAACAAAGCAATCATATATCACAAAGCTTGAAAATGGAAATTATCACCCTTCTATAGAGTTTTTAAATAAAATAGCTATAGCTGTAGGTAAAGAACTCCAAATTAAAATGATCTAAAAATAGTAAAAGAGTTGGAAAATGGTGTGGATACTGTGATGAATAAAGGACTGGAAGAGGTGCGGAGACAGATAGAGGAAAAGGATAAAATTGATGAGTGAAATCAAAACTCAAAATAATGATCAATATGATTTGTTGATAAATCAAATATCGACACTTGTTGCAGATGCTAAAAGGAGCATTGCACAGACTATCAATAAAGAGCTTGTTGAAACATATTGGAATATAGGAAAATATATTGTAGAGTTTGAACAAGAGGGAAGTGCAAGAGCTAAATATGGTGATAAATTACTTATCAATCTTTCAAGAGATTTGACAGTTCTGCTTGGGAAAGGTTAC
>WRLO01000149.1 GCA_009777575.1 Candidatus Cloacimonadota bacterium | reverse complement strand
ACCCCTTAAAATTTCACGGAATATTTAAAATCAGAGATTTGATAGAAGAACAAATATTCTGTGATTCGCTAGAAATACATGTACTCGAATTACCAAAACTAAGAAAAAATCCATTAGAACTAGATGCCATAAATTGCTGGTTACTATATTTGGATAATATGGAGGGAGAAATTTTGGAACAAATAGTCAAACAAGAGCCTTTGATAAAAAAGGCAATATCTATCGAAGAAGCCTTTATTCTGGCAGAAGAGGAAAGGTATAATTATGAGCTGCGTGAAAAAGGGCGAGCAGATTATTTTAATGCATTGTCTTTGAGTCTAAAAGAAGGTAAAAAACAAGGGATACAGGAGGGGATTCAACAGGGGATACAACAAGGGACACAAAATACCAAGCATGAAATGGCTCGCAAAATGTTGGAAATAAACATGAAATTAGAGGATATAATAAAGATCACTGGATTGACACCTGAAGAAATACAAAATCTTTAAAGACCTAAGAAAGCAGACATCCTGCCTGCAAAATATCAGTTTATTTATTGATTAGAAGCAAGATACATGCGCCTTAAGTTGAAGTTACAGAAGAGGTTGTTTTGTAGAGAATTAAAATCAAAAATAACCTCTCACCCCCATCTTTATACTTCCTTTGTCTCTATTATCTAATAAATACTCAAAATAAAGCCCATATTGTTTATTAAAATCAAAAGCCATCCATGTTGTCATATTCATAGATATTTCAGAACTAAAACCCTTATACAGATGTTCATATATCATGCCGTATCGCAATCTACCAGTTGTATGATTTAATATTTGTGTTTCCAATCCTATATGATTTACACTACCTATAAAAGAATCCTTTAGCAAGATTTCCATCGCTATTGATTGTTTTTTGAATAAATAATAACTCAAACCTAAACCAACACTACCCTTAAATTCACTTTCCACAAACCCCAAATACAAATCATAAGAGATAGAGCGAAACCATTTATCATAAATCGGGGTTGACCTAGAATGAAAGATATCTAGGCTTTCTAGATAGACTTTATCGCTCTGCGCCACAACAGTCGGCGACAAGATTTCCAGTGTGCTGACACCAGAATAAAAATGCTGATTATCTGATTGATTGTGTAACATAGGTCTATAGTTGATGTAAGCACCCCAATTGCCGCCTTTTTGTATTGAACCTGATTCTATTCGGCTATATTTATGTGGGTCTGTCCATGGAATATCTGGTGAAAACATTTCTCTTCGCTCTGTGTTTTTTTGAGACATTGATACTCTGAGATGAGCCATTCTCAGATCTCTCTCAGCATCATAGCGTGCCAAACCCTGTTGATTTTGCCATTCCAAAAATTCAAGCTCAGCCTGCTCTGTATCACTTACAGACAAAATCCTTGACTTTGCTGAAAGTAGGATAAAAGGCTCTTCGAGACGGTTCTCTTCATGCAGTATAGAAACTACACTCAATGGAGACATCAATCTCTGAGGTGTCTGAGGTAATCCTTTTAAAGATTCAAAAAGTATTTGATAAATTCCGTGAGCACAATTATTTGTAAAAAACAAATAAGGGATAGGATTTTCGGACTTATCATCTAAATTTTCTATAAATCTTGTATACTCAACATCGGATAGCTTTATAGGAAAAAATCTGATATCACGCGTCTCTTTACCTGCATATTCTCTTATAAGTTCATGCAAACTCATTTTGTAATAATATGCATCAAAGCCACCCAATAGACCCTTGTGATATAGCTCAAATATCCCAGCTCCTGCTATATTTGCAGCAAAATTTACCGCTGTCCAATTTAAAAAAGGAACATTTCTGTTTTCAGGAGCATATACCAAGAAAACATGACCAAATACTGATTCTGTGTCCCTTGGATATGCTCCTGCCAATGCTAAAAATAATGAATACTCTTTAGTCGTATTCGCGAAATGACCTTACAAGCTCTTCTCCAAAGGCAAGCTGATAACCTTCTGATACAGCGAAAGCAGTCTTGATAGCCTCTATCGCTACTTCCCGCTCCATCTTGCTCGACAGCAAATCTGCTAAAGCAAGCAGATACTCGCCATCGTCATTGACTTCAAGAGCTATCTGGGAATGATTCAACATTGCGAAATAACGGATTTGATGCTCTTCGAGGAAGTCGGTGGAGGATAGATCAAGAGGTCTGAGATTTATGTAGTATTCTTGTGGACTATAGCTATACACAGCCCCGGTTGAACTATCAATCGTTATACCTGTAATAAGCAAGTTAGCATAATACCAACCGTTAGTTTTTGTAGTCAAACGAATTGTTTGAGCAAAATGACCCTCGTGATATACGACTATGAATTTCTCCTTTCCTCTTTCGATATCACCTATGAAAGGAGTTGTTCCAATAGGTATGCCATCCATTATTATTGTTGCACCATTTACATTTGAATGAATGGTTATTACTTGCGTGCTACCACTAAACATTGTAGCACAACTACTCAAAAACAGGGATATAATCAAAATCCCTATAGCTAAAATCATCTGATTTTTTTTCATCTTTCTCTCCTTATGTTTTTTCAATATATTTCGAGATAATAGTGTTGTTATTGCGTTAAAACTGCTCAGAGGCAGTTCCAACTAGTTCTGCTGTTTCAACTTCAATCACCCTTAATCTCAATCTACGAAGTGAATCCTCTCCATCGATACTTCCTGTGACTATAAAATCTGCCCCAGCGAGTCTTCCGATATTCACAGCAGTTCTTTCATCAAAATCTCCACCAATCTGAAGAGTTTGTTCTTCTAATAACATATCCAAAGCGACTCTATCGACGATACGAAATGCCCTTCTGCGAAGTATATGTTCAATTTCACCTCTGATAAAATCTCTTGTAGTGATATCTTGTACCGTTATCTGAACTATTGCGATTCTTTTGCTTTGATCTATATTGATAAAAGCCTCACTAACAGCTCTTTCTAAAGCACCTTCTATACCTGTTTGATTGTTTGTTGGATGAGTATCTATGGGATCTATAGATAACATTGGTTGTGCATCGGTATTTTCTATTGATGAAGTTATATAAGAAAAAGCAAGTCCTCTCAACTCATAAATATGGACATTCCATTTTCCACGGATCCTACTTTCTACAAAATCCCACCTGATGTCTTGAACATCATGTATTTTAACATTGGGGTATAATAAAGAAGCCGCACTTAAAAGGGCTGCAAATGATCTTTCTCTTAATGCTTCTTGTTCTGCTCTGTCTTTTTGTACTGGATTACGACCTGGCAAGTCTCCTCTATTTATTTCTAATCTTGTCGTTACAGGTAATACATGAGCATTTGGAATAGCTGGGATTTGACAAAAAAGATTAGAATAAATCATGATAAAGATGCATGTAAGAATCATTGTATATGATGTTCTATTGTTCATAATATCTCCTTTATGTTTTATTGAATAACATTTAAAATCAGAACGGTTCAGATGCCGTTCCTACTATTTCGCTTGTTTCGACTTCAATCACTCTAAGTCTCAATCTACGAAGTGCGCCTTCTCCATCGATACTTCCTGTTACAATTAAATCAGCTCCGGCAAGTCTACCAATATTAACCGCAGTTCTTTCATCAAAATCACCACCAATCTGACGAGTTTGTTCCTCTAATATCCTATCAAGTGCCACTCTATCGACTATACGGAAATTTTGCCTACGAACTATATGTTCAACTTCTCCACTAACAAAAGCCCTTAAATTTGTGTCTGGAACGCTGATTTGGACTATAGCTATCCTTGCCCTCTGAGGCACATTCCGAAAGGCTTCGTTAACAGCGCGTTCTACTGCTCCCTCTATACCAACATGCCGAATAGGAAGAGGTGAAACTACTGGTTGTGAAGGTGTTGTAGGTCGAGTTTGCTGTTGCTCTTGATGTCCGATGCTTCTTAATATAACATGCTCTCTAGAGGATAATCTACGCCATCCTCCAAAAATCAAATCAGGAGCGAGGATTGCTGCGGACAGAACCAAGCTTGTTGTTGTCCATGGCCCCTGATCCACAGTATATTCTTTATTCCCATATCTATCAATTTCATAAGGAGGTTCTGTAAATGCCTGTGCAAAATAGAGAGTCCCAAAGGTAAGACTACCTAAGAACCATGGGTTAAAAGATGTTCCTAAGTCCCTCCTTTCCTGCTGAAAACCATCTTTTTCTACTACAAAACGATAGGTTCTATTTTTGGGTAGATTCAAGACAGCAGGTGTTTGCACTGTTCTTACGAGTTGATTGTTTGACCTGTTATAAATCATCACTCTTGCATCAGGAGGGTCGCTTGTGATTGTAACTTGGTCTGATGTCCCAGTGATGATGGTTGCACAGCCTGTAAAGAGTGCGATAACGAGGCAAACTATACAACTCAAAAATGCAGTTTTGTTCATATTTATTTCTCCTTATACGGTTTTTGATTCGGATTTGTGTTTGGGTAACGAGATTGCTTCGGGGGAGCTTCAAGGGAGGTACCTCGCAACGACGGAAGGGGTAGTGACACGGAGATTGCTTCGTGAGAATAGCAAGAAGGGACCTCGCAACGACGGGCTGGGGGAATAGTGACACGGAGATTGCTTCGTGAGGATAGCAAGAAGGGACCTCGCAACGACGGGCTGGGTAGTGACACGGAGATTGTTTCGGGGGGAGATATTTTAGGGTAATCTCGCAATGACGACAGAAGTGATCTCGCAACGACGGAAAATACCATCGATGCGAATGGGGCAATATGCCGAAAAGCCTTATATCATGCGGATTTTCGGGGGTGGGGGGGGGGGGGGGGAAAATTTGTTTTTGGGGGGGGGAGAAAAAGAAAAAAAA
>WRLO01000148.1 GCA_009777575.1 Candidatus Cloacimonadota bacterium | reverse complement strand
TGAGTAGTTTGAAGGTTGTTGTGGTTGGGTTTCACTATGTAGAAAGGCTACAAAGATAAACACCAACACTGTCAATACATAAACTTTTTTAAAGCTTTTCATTTTCATGATATCCTCCGAATTTGTTTATATGTTACAATGAATTTCATTTTCCATTGTCCATTATCCATTACTTAAGAAGCACCATTCTTTTTACTTCTGTTATATTGTTTGTCTCAAATCTGTAGAAATAGACACCAGAAGCAACTCTATTGCCTCTTGTATTGTCTCCATTCCAGATTACGGAATATATTCCAGCATCTTGAATTTCATTCACTAAAGTTTTGACCAGCTGCCCACGAATGTTGTATATCCGCAAACTCACATTTTCTTGCTGGGAAAGGTGGTACCTGATGGTGGTAAAAGGATTGAAAGGATTGGGAATATTCCCCTCTAAGAAAGTCTTTTCGGGGATTTCAGGAAGCTGATTATCATCTCCTTTGAAAGAGACTACATAAAATCGGTCTCCATTTCCCAAATCTAACGATTTTGCTTGAAATACTTGTAACTCCTGATCTAAAACAGTATAATTCGCTATATTACGAACTCCTGCTCGAGAGCCATACTCAAAATACTGAAATTCTATATCAGCATCTTCAAGGTCCATCCCGAGAATATAAGCATTGATCTGGACCATGTCACCCATAATTGGTTCAGCACCTATGCAAAGAGAATTTACAAACATACCTATCTCTCCTATGCCCTCAACTGATATATCATCAGGCAGATAAACATATACAGGAACATAGTCTATTTGCTCTTCATATTCAAAAAAGGATGCCATCGGGTGAACATATCTTTCAGTAGTGGCGTTTTCACTTATTTGCCATGTAAAATTTAATTCTGGATGACCTTCAACAGATAAAACAACGGTATCTCCAAAATTTAGCCGCGGATTAATTGCGGATGTCATCCAAGGTCCCTGACTTGCTCTTCTGCCAATAGTCCATCTCTGAGTTTGGATACTTATAAGCCAAGGATCTATTTCTTGAAGAGCATATAAGGGGCATTCACTTTGTTCTTTGAAATAACCAACCCATATCTGATTTTGAGAATTGATTGGTTCTATAGTGATAATATCCTCTTCATTCCCATATTCACCAGCTAAAAAGCCACTGACTATTATATCACTCTCCATACCTGGCAGCATCTTGACTTTATAGCCATACCTGCTGTCAAGTATGTGGTCACCACCAAGAAATATATCCTGTTTATCGTCATATACAACTGATCCAGATCCATTATATTCCCATGCAATGTAGTCCAATATTCTGTTTGGTTCTATAACCATCAATTCATTATCATTGTATTGATGCAAATTGTAGTTAATCTCACCCGCAGAATGACCATTGATTGTGCCTTGAAACCTTTTGTCCAAAAAAGGAAACGAAACCCAGTAATAATCTCCATGAAGATTAACAATTTTTCCAGGCAAAGATTTAAATCTATGTCGGATATATCCGTGTGGTATTGTAGGTACTGCTCCTATATCTAACCTCGTTCCATCAGGGTCTTGATCCTCTGGGTCGTCCCACCATGATATTCCATTATCATTCGAATCAGGATCTCCTGCATCTACGAGACCAGATTTGAAATCTTCGTTCCATAGTGGTTGGAAAGTCTCGTAGTCTACTTCGGGGTCACCATAATATAAATGGTCTGTGAAAGAATTAGGTGGAAAATTCTGTTGGTTGGGATCTACGAACCAGCTGTAATAAACTTCGTTGATAGCATTAGGAGAATCTGAGTAAATAGCACCGGTAAAGAGATTGTTTTTTGCCAACAATTCTATATTATGCTCTATAAAATTGTAGCCATTGTGTGAACCTTGAAAAACATCTGTATTATTGAAAAGTCGGATTGAACTACCAAAAGATCCTTGAGAATCTGCAAAAATGATTCTGTTGACAGGTTGAGTCGTACCTAAATGCTTTATGGTACTAAAAATATTTCTTTCAAATAAAAAATTTGAGTTATCATATCCATATACTCCGATATCATTTGCATAGAAATGTGTATCGTTCAACGATGTGATAAATTTGTTGTTAGAAAAAATAATTTCTTTATCAAATTGAGTATCTCCTATGGAAGTTAGATTAATGTTAACAGTTTGAACAGGTCTCAAATTGGTTCTTTCATCTAAATAAACATCTGTATCTTGGATAAATATTGAGTCAGAAACAAAAAGAGATGATCCATGAAAATCAATTGCAGACCCTATATCTCTTAAATGATCATAATTTTCAAAAAACTCACAATTGTTCACTCTAAGGATTGTTGCAATATCCTGTATGCCATGAAATGATATTCCTTGACCTTGTATGAATTGTGAATCTGAAATTTCTAAAATATTCATTATCTCAGAGCGAGAAAAGTCAGCAAAAATCCCAGTAGATTCATCATTATTTGATAGATTGAATGTCAGGTTTGTCAATATTGGGGTAGCATCTGACAAGCTTAAAGCCACATAAAGACTTTGTCCAACAGGATGATTAAAACTAATATTTTCTATTGTGGTGTAGTTTGATACATTTGATATTTCTATACCACCATTTATTATTGTTGGATTGTTCATGTTTGTGTTGCCAATTATTTTTAAATTTTTTCCATTGATATACAGGTTTCGCTGAATATCAAACTCACCACTATCTAACAAAATGGTTCCACCCGGTGTAATCATGTCAATAGCAGATTGTATACATTCATTAATCCCAACAAAAATAATATCTGATGCTGGAAAGTAAAAAGATATAAAGTCTCCTGCATATCCTATGTCGGTAATGTTTAACCCCCCATGATTGCCATTTGATAAAAATGGAGTTGGATTAGTGTATCTATTTATCGCAGTTCTGCCAGATTGTTGAGAAAAGAAAGCTTGCCCAATACTGCCATTTACTGTTAAAGTGCCATTGGGTCTATAAACATATACATTATCAGGTGGACCTAAACTGTTTCCTTTAAATAGATTTCCACCATGGTCCCGAGTATTGATACGATAAACAATCAATCCTGACCCCGGTACAGCTTGATCTATGTTTCCAATTTCATTTTTTTTTCTATATTCTACTACAAAAAACTCAGTATCAGAAAAAGGTGAAGCTATTCTGTAACCATAAGGATAATCTGGATTTTGTTCGGTAATGGGACTAAGCATGTATGTGCCACTCTGAGATATTAAAGGTAGTTCATTTATCCACTCTGTGTATTCCCATTTCATAAATGCCGATATTGATACAAGAGAATTATTACTTGCCATTATATCCCATATACCAACAGGAGATATTTGTTGATTTGAATACCTATAGAGATCAGGCATACCAATTGAATGCAAAAATTCATGGGCTAGTGTTGTCATATCTGTACCTTCATGAACAAAATAGTAATTCCAAACTCTCTTCCCATTAATATGAACAATGTGTGAATCAAGCATCCATTTATGGGGCCATAATATTGACGAGGCGATACCTCTACTAAACACAAAAGAAACATTATCTACAGTTCCATTATTATCACTGTCTATAATCAAATTATGTGGAATTTGGTTTTGAACATACTCAATAGCATCTTTTACTAGCTGATGCTCTCTTTCTTTTCTTTCCCAGCTTTGATATCCATTGGGGTTTGTTACGGCATTATAAGGAATAAAATAAGACCGTTTATGATTTGATTCGTAAGATATTACCGATGTTCCTGAGTTTTCTGGATAAAAATTGGAGTTAACCTCAAGTAAGCCATATGATGACTCATATAGATATTGGTATTTCGATTTTACAAAATCTTTTTCTTCATTAAAGATAGTCTCAAAATCAATGAAATCTCTTATAAATTCTGGTTCACTAGAAAATCTAATAAAGATGACAATGTTTTGAATTACTCCGGTTGCAGGTGTTCTTGAAGTGTCTGCCCCAAACTCCTCATCAAAAGGCAATCTAAGTTCTTTATACCTATCTTCAGATATATTCTCATTAGGACTGATATTCAGAGTTTCTCTACTGACTAAATGGATTGGCTGACCTGTGGAGACTAAATCTCCATCTTCAGCAATAGCCCAGCACCAAAAACCTGTGACTGGGTCGAGAATGATGGTAAAACCATCTTCATCGTGAGCCCAATTGTGAAATTCATCTCCTGACAAAAACGCCTCAATCTGTGTATCATCAGGCTGTGTCAATACAGTGGGAATATTTTCCAACCATGCTGCATTGAGAATAATAAATAAAGACATGAATAGAATACATAGTATCCTATTCCTAATTATAAGAGTCTTTGCTCTTTTTTCGATGCAATTTCTTTGCATATAATCCTCCGAATTTGTTAATTTTGGACAAAATATAAAATGTAGGCACATTTGTCAAGAAAAAAGTGAAAAAAAAATTTTAGAGCAGGTAATGCATTTATAGATAATATCTTATGGGATTTATATTTTAATTATGTATATTTTTCTCACTACACCCTCTCCCGAACAACAACTACAGCATTATCCATTATCCATTCCCCTTACTTGTCATTCTGAACGAAGTGAAAGGTCCTAAAATTCTCCATTATCCACTTAAGGCGTAAGCAATACGCCACTACAATCTCTCAATCATCTCAGGGAGATTTGGCGTAAGCAATACGCCACTACAATCCCTCAATCTTCTCAGGGAGATTTGGCGTAAGCAATACGCCACTACAATCTCTCAATCATCTCAGGGAGATTTGGCGTAAGCAATACGCCACTACAATCCCTCAATCTTCTCAGGGAGATTTGGCGTAAGCAATACGCCACTACAATCCCTCAATCTTCTCAGGGA
>WRLO01000147.1 GCA_009777575.1 Candidatus Cloacimonadota bacterium | reverse complement strand
CAAAAAACGAATAGTTGCGTAATACATTGATATAACAGTAGATATCTGCTTTATATGCCATTCTACGATGTAGATATATCAAGCTTTTATAGCTCGGAAATATCAGTGAATAATTTCTTCATTTTTCTTACCTCACTGTTTTTTTTTGTTTTCATAATTTTCATATCTTTCTCCCTTACGGTATTATAGCCGTCTGCATCTCAGTCCATCTACCGATTATGCCTCGAGCGTTTTGCCAGCACATGACTATCCACACTCTTTTTCCGCTAAATTCGTTTGGAAATTCGAGTGTATGCGGGGTTCGTGTAGCAAGTGTGCTGTGGGTGAATTCTTCGTGGCTTTGTGGGGCTGTGTCTTTTATGACATGTTTGATTAGCCCGTTACAACCTGTTGGTTTTGCTTTATTGGCACTATCAGCGTCTTTGAAATCAATGATGACATTGTTTGTGCCTTTGATTTTCATGGGATTTTTCAACACACACACTGAAGGTGTGCTTCGTTTAGTAGAATATGAGATATCGCAATTAATATCCCACACCAAAGGTGTGGGACGGAATGCTGATGCATCATTTCTATCTGATTTGAAATGCGATTCGAACCACACCTTCGGTGTGGTTGTCATCGTTGGTATGTTGTTCTCTATTAAGCGATACATCCACTTCGGGATGTAGTGTGTCCAGGTTTTCTGATTTGCTTTGACATGGTCTATCAAGTTCGAAGCAAACTTCGGGTAACCATCGACTGTTCCGGGTACATAATCTGTAGGCATATTATCCTCCTGTTATTTTTATTCTTTTATTTTATTTGATTTATTTATTGTGTTTGAAAGTTTAAGCGAGCTTGCTGATGGAATCTGCGAGCATGGAGACGAGACCAGCGAGTTCGCTGACGAAATCTGCGAGCATAGAGAAGTGACCAGCGAGTTCACTGAC
Source organism: Candidatus Cloacimonadota bacterium (assembly GCA_009777575.1). GTDB lineage: Bacteria > Cloacimonadota > Cloacimonadia > Cloacimonadales > WRIO01 > WRLO01. Next base: position 3,919 of record WRLO01000147.1, on the reverse strand, counting down.
GAAATCTGCGAGTATAGAGAAAAGACTAGCGAGTTCGCTGATGAAATCTGCGAGCATAGTGACGAGACCAGCGAGTTCGCTGATGAAATCTGCGTGCATGGAGACGAAACTAGCGAGTTCACTGATAGAATCTGCGAGTATAGATAAGGTTTAACAGATGTCTTTGATAGGTTCGTAGAATGTGCTGTCCATATCGAAGATATGGCTCGTTTAGTAGAAAACGATGCCCTCGAAACACCTATCCCACGCTGAAGGTGTGGGTCGAGATGTTGTGCTGTGTCTTGTAATGGCTGGTTTTGTTTTATCGTCCCACGCCTTATTAAACGCCCCACACCTTTGGTGTGGGATAGGTTTGGTTTAACTGGCTTTTCTATTAAACAAACGATGCCTTCAGCAAATCGCGATTGGAAATCGCCGCTACGAGATTGTATACCTTCGGCATGTTTACGGAATACTTGATTTGATAAATGGAATGAATGATGATAAGATTCTTCTACAAGATTAAAAAAGAGGAAACTCTGCTTGTTTTCACAAGACAGAAAGTGTGTGTAACTTATTGAATTACAAGGAATTAAATCGGGGGGGGGGTAAATATGCTATTATTTAATGCATAGAGAGGCATTCCTTGCACGATCTCGGTCGAGGTATACATCGAAGACCTTTTTTGCAGAGCTCCGCCAGAAGCCCTATTATGAGCCTTCTCGGCGATTTTAAGAAAATCGCATTCCACCACGAAATCTGCCATATCCCATCCTCTCAATTTAATATATTTATGAGTTTGGGGACAATTTTTTCAAACTAGGGTTTAAAAGTCAAGAAATTTTTCGGAGGATCAAAATAATATGGGTCAAATTTATTCTAAAAAATAGATTAAATCGTTTTGTGACAAGAAAATAGACTTCACAAAAAATGTGAAAATTTCTATAAAAAAAGTGAAAAAAGTTTATGATTTTTTACGGACAAAAGAGAGCTTTTAAAAGTATTAAAAAATCGGTAATTTTTGCCATTTTTTTCATCACCATCAAAGCTTTGTGTTATAGCATATCTAATTTACTTAGCAATAGGTTATAAATATTTACCATGATTTACTTGATGCTTAGTCTATTTAATTCCTTTCCAACAAACAGTTAGCAAGGTCAACCAGCTTTTGTTTGAACCTATTTGTTAAATAATCGTCTCCGCTTTCTAAAAGGAAATCAACTGTCTTACCCAAGAACTTAATTATGTAGTCTTTATGCTCTTTATTTGCTTTTGGGTTATAAGCCTCAATACAGATTTCTCCGTTTTGTAGCTTGCGGACGAGGCTCTCACCGCTTTCACTATACTTAGATCCTTTGACACTATACTCTCTTCTTGCCGAGCCACCTCCCAAGCAGTTTGACTTGGGTCTTGCAGTGTATTTGCTGATACTTTCGGGTTGCAGGCACTCAAATTTGCCATAACAACCTCATTCATTCTGTCGCTGATTTCAGCGTTTTCTAAGCCTTGAAATTCATTCATTTCAGCCTCCAATTACTTGTAATATAATTAGTTATCATTACTAATTAGTGCTACTATACAAAATGCCGTTTTCTTAGCAAGGGCTTTCTTCTCTTTTTCCGAGAAATAGTGAATTATTTTTAGTTGCTATGTGTTTATATATCATAGTGTTATAAAACAGAGCGAGAGGTGTCTCAATAGAAAATATGAAAAGATACTAACATGCTTATTTATCAAGGAAAAAAGGTGACTTTTTGAGCATTTTTAGCCTAAATTCACAAAGGCAAAAACTCCTCTTCAAAAATTTCGCATCTTTTTCTGCTGATTAAAAAAAATAAATCTGAATTTTTAATATTAAAAGAAAAGTTAAAGAAAAAATATATAAATAGGGGTTAGGATAGCATTTTTTGGGGATGTCAAAAAAACTCTTGATAGCAAAAGAATAGGGAAAATTTTTACCCTTTTTATACCGCCTTTCTTCCTAATATGCAGTTGGGGCAATGGTACCTAAGGCTTACGAATGACATTGGCAATTTATACACATAAGTAACATGACCAGAGAGACATGCGGTGTCCGAAGCCCGAAATGTGTGGAACTTTACTTCGGATTTTCTCAAACATTATCGTAAAATATACCCCTTTTTACCATTTCTATCGAACTTTACTTCGGCACTATATTGACATAACGCATTATATATTAATCACATACAATATATTTGCATCTCTCAAACTTTAACTGACCCCCTTAACAAATACGGTAAGGAAACTAAATATAAAACAAGTAATAATAAAAAATCTCAAAAATCTATTGACACAAAACTCTATCTCAAAATAATGGCACGAGAGTTCATTTTCATGATTAAATAGGAGGGTAAAAATGATTAATAATACCTCAAAAAAGAGTTTATGTGTAATGTATCTTCTACTGATAGCGATACTTATAGTTTTTTTGAATTGCAAAGATAGCAATCCTGTCAATCCACACATTACTGTGGAGAAAATTGTTTTATCTGACACTCAAATATCACTTGAGGTTGGAGAGTCCAGAAAACTTGTAGTTACAATCTATCCTGAAAACGCTACGAATCAAGAAATAGTTTGGAATAGTAATGATGAATCAGTAGTAGTAATATCCTATTTTGCACCCACCATTCCGTCATTGCGAGGTTCCTCACCTGAAAATTCCCCCGAAGCAATCTCAAACACAATCCTCATCACCGCCATCTCCGAGGGCATCGCTATTATCACCGCCACTACAGTAGATGGTGGATTCATCACTACCTGTGAGGTAATAGTAAATCCAATTTACCCAGATGGGCATGTTTTCTCAGTATCAAATGTAGAAGAATGGGAAAAAGCTGTAAATGGTATAAAAAACAGTGGGAACAATAAATCTTATACTATAAATGTGATTGACGATTTTTCTCTTCATGGTTATCATGAGCCTACATTTGGGGATGTAGAAAATATAGCAGTAGAAATCAAAGGGAATAAGACAATAACTCTAATATCAAGTGGGAGTTTGCTTTATATAAGTAGTCAACAAAACATATCTATAGATGAAACCTCACTCGAAGGATTTATTAGTAATAATGTTCCCCTTGTAAATGTCATTGGACAAAACTCCTCACTAACCTTAAACAATAATGCTGAAATCAAAAACAATGGTCATTATGGCATTTATATTGCGGGTAAATATACTGAAATGATAATGTATAGCGGGACTGTAACAGATAACGGAAACGGTGGAGTTTTTTTACAATATGATGCAGAGTTTACAATGCATGATGGTAATATCAGTAGAAATGGACATGCTGCAAGGCTCAATGATAGAGATAGAAATTTTATTTCCCCTGTAGATTCTATCTCACAAAATATCTCTTTTGGTGGAGTCGTTATAGCAGATTCAAGTACATTTACAATGATTGGTGGGACAATCAGTGAAAATTTTGCAAATAATGGTGCAGGAGTCTATCCGGGATATTGGGGGCGGTTTATCATGCAAGGAGGGACAATCTCTGAAAATACAGCAGAAAGAGATGGAGGTGGTGTATATATTGGTTGGAGAGGTGGATTTGAAATGCATGGAGGAGCTATCTCAAGAAATACAGCTAGGAACGGTGGTGGTGCTCATGGTGAATTTGTATCTATATACGATGGATACATATCTGATAACACAGCTTTATTTTTAGGAGGCGGAGTTTACACTCCTAATCTTTTTTTATCTGGAGGTGTTATTTCTGGAAATTCTGCTGGTGAAAATGGTGGTGGCGTTTTAACTTTTCATTATCAAGTAGGTGGTTATGATCCTGGGTCTTTAATAGGAAATGGTATAATTTATGGTAGTGTAGAGTCTGGTGTGCCAGCTGATCTTGCTAATTCAAGCGGAGTATCTGGTGCAGCATTGTATCGTAGCAGTACAGACGCCGTCGTAAAATAT
>WRLO01000146.1 GCA_009777575.1 Candidatus Cloacimonadota bacterium | reverse complement strand
ATTTTACGAATATCTTCAAGGGTGAAGTCAGGGCTAATTTCAAGTTTTGGTTCCATTATTCCTCCTAATATATTAAACTGGCTGGAGCAATTATGTCTATTGGGTTAAATCCGTGTAGGTTGGTAATAGCTCGAACACCGTTTACTGTTTTTATTTTTACTAAGTGTTTAAAATTCCATGATACTATATAGTTACATGAACTGACAATAGCACTTCCAATATGTAATCTATCGTTTCTTGATTTTTTAGGGAGAATTCCCAATTTAAAAACCTCATCAGCTATATCTGATATAGTATCATTTGCTTCTAATTTTTCATATTTTATTGTGCTTAAAAAATCATACATAATGTCTCTTTTCGGTTGTTTACACTTTTCAACCTCATCAATAAGAACAAATGAAATAATTATCTCATATTTATCTGCCTTGATATCTTTCCAAAGTAAATGTGTTTCTTGCATTCTTTCAGGTTTCTTCGGGTCGGCAAGTGCGCTAACCACCGAAGTATCAAGATACAATCTTATTTTCTTCATATTACACTCCATTAAAAAATTTCATGAAATCCATTATTTTAAAGTTATGTTTTTTGTCAAGTCTAATTTTTATCTGTCTTTACCTGTCTTTAACAGGAATGTATTTATGTTTTTTTGCGTTTCCTTCTTTGATATCATTTATCCTTAATTCAATGAGTTTTTTTACACACTCAAGGGACATGGTATCAGGATTAGTAAAAACAATAGATTTCTCACAGGCATAGTCAAAGGTTTTCCCGAAAACACTTTTGAGTTCTAAAGCACATTTACCACATCCACGGCAGGTTACTTTATTTTTCCAAACAATTTCCTTTAGTTCACCAGATAGTGCCGAGCTCTCGTATTCACCAATAAAAGGCACAATATGCCATGAACCTGCTTTCAAATTACGGTAATCAGCACAACCATACAATCTTATAAAACACACACTAAATGTTTTGTAACTGACTTTCCAAACATTCGTAGCAGACCATTGCGGTGTCATCTTAATGTCATTGAAATAGTTTATTAAATCTAATGCACTGTTCAATACATTTCCATTCAGAACTTCCCGAATTTTGTCCTCTATTTTCTGTTTTATGGTTTTTATAGGCATTCACTTTTCTCCTTATTATTTAAATTTACTCCTTTTCAACTAATTTCTCAATGCTTTATAGTTTTTTCTTTAAAAAATATGGAATAATTCCATTGGGGTAATCACTAATTTCTCCAAAAACTTCATAACCGCAAGCTTTATAGAAATCAGGTGACTGGTAATTATATGTGCAGGTATGAGAAAAAATACAACCATTTTCTTTTGCTATTTTTTCAGCTTGAGAGATTAGTTTTTTTCCATATCCTAATCCTCTATATTCTTTATCAAGCCATAAAACATCTATATACATGCACATATTAAATGTATCACAAGAAATTGCCCCAATAATCTTATCGTTTTCTATTAAAAGTAGATATATGTCAATCCCCGGTTTATTTAGTAGCCCATTTGTGTTCTCGTAGTTATGTTTTAGAAGTTTTTCACAAATTTGTTTATACTCTTCTTTAGTGTGTTCTGAAGTCATTATTAAGCCTTCAGATAGTTTTTCTTCGTAACTAAAGTCTTTGTTATATTGAAACATTTATTTCTCTTTGCTTGGTAAATACATAAGGTTTTGAACTACCTAAAAAACTTTTTGATGGTATCACAATTTGTGATACCATCTTTTCTATCTCGTTTTCAGAAGGTTCAAACATAATTAGAAAATCTTCAGGGCATTCCTACAGCTCTTTTTTTCGCCTTAAATTCTTCAAATTCTTTTATGCCACTATCGGCTTCTTTTTTGTAGTATGCCCTTTTTTCTTCTGCATTCATATTTTTTGTCATTTCGTAATTATAGTCACGAATTTTGCGGATGTCCTCAAGCGTAAAATCTGGACTTATTTCTAGTATTGGTTCCATTATTTCTCCCTACCTATCACCATTGTAGGTGACATTATTTCTATATTTTTATAGTTGAATATGCTTGTAATAATACGAACTCCCTTGATGGTTTTGTAATTTACAAGATGTCTAAAATTCCATGAGACGATACAGTCACATTCTCCATAAACACCACTACCAATGTGCATACAATCATCATAAGACTTTGCAGTAAGAATACCTAATCTAATAATCTCCTCTGCCATATCTTCAATAAGCTCATTATTTTGTATGTGTGTATAAGATATCTCGTCTATAAAATTATACAATACATCTCTTTTGGGTAGCTTACATTTTCTAATCTCTTCAAAAAGAACATCGGAAAGTATAATATCATACTTCCCTGCTTTGATGTCTTCCCAAAGCAATTGTGTTTCACGCATTCTATTCGGCTTTTTACGGTCATCAAGAGCACTAATAACCGATGTATCCAAATAAAGTTTTATTTTTCTCATGCCATACTCCATAAATTTTTCATAAATTCTATTATTTTAAAGACAGGTTTTTTGTCAAGAGAAAAGATGAAAAAAAAAAGAGGTAAAGCATAAACCCTACCTCTTTTAATAAAACTCCATCACGGTCTATCAAAGTTTATCGCTAGCGGTGAAACTAATCTCAATATCACTGGATATTTGAACATTTCTTTTTAAATATGCCATACCATGAACATCATCAACTCTGATGTCATATATCCCATCACTTAATTCAAGGTTACCCATCCAAAATCTAAAATTGTCTCTTGTTACAATAGAACCTGTTAAATCAGTAACAAACATGCTCACTCCACCTACATCCCTACGTACTGCAGTTCCATCTTCATTTAGTTGAATGCTGAGTAAATTAACAGAATCCCATACACCTGTGAGACCACTAGGACGTATTTGAACATTTATCATAGTAGCACCGCTATTGTTTTGTATAGTCACGATAGCAGGTCTTCTAGTCAGAGATAGTGTCACATCATCTTCGTTAATAGTTACTTGTTCGCTATATTGCTCAGTTGAAATACTGTAAACAATTGTATGTAAAGGTGTGACTGTTCTGCTTTGTTTTGGATACACAATTTGTTCATTTCTCAAAAGTCTATGTGAGAAGGGGCTACTGATATTTACTGGATATCCAGTGCTGTTGATAACAGTAAGCAAAGGCGGTCTTTCGGTGAGAGTGATTGATGTGTCTCCATTACTCATATCTACATTTCTTGAAAATGTATAGTCATTGATAGAATAATTGACTCTGATAGATTCATTTGGATTAAAATTCCCAATAGATCCCCAACCACCTTGCCTGATATCAAGAGTCCTCTGAGGGATATTTCCTGATATTACAATAGGATATCCAGTTTGATTTACTAATCTCAAGGTCGGTATTCTGTCATTTGTAGTAAATTTAATACGTGGATAATGCCGTACCCCAGGAGCTATATAATTATGCTCACCATCAGGAACAGGAACATTCATTTTAGCATACCAAACACCATTAGTGTCAACTAACAATATATCTTTATATTGTGTTTGAGGTGGGCTGTATATTTCGTTGGTTTCCAAAATTGTGAGAATTGTGTCTAAACGAGGTTCTGAAATTCGCCAACTGCTCCAAATTTCAGAACCAGTGTTTCGTATGTATGCTTCTGAAACCCTTTCCCCAATTTCATTAACGGCATATTGCTTATAAACATGAGAACATCCTCCCATTAGTACTGCTATGATTGCAACCAAAATCATCATCAACATTATTTTTCCTGTTTTTTGTTTATAAGTTTGTATAAAGCTTCTTTTTGTTGTTTCTTTTCCGTACATTTTTTCCTCCTTATGTTACGGTATTATTGAATTTTTCGCCTCGCTCCATCTCCCAAGGATGCCACGAGCATTTTGCCAACAAGCTCTCACCCAAACTCTTTTTCCGCTTTCGTGGGTGTCAAACTCTATAGTGTGTGGAGTTTTGGTAGCGAGGATGTGTCCAGTATAACCATCATTTGTTTCGGGTTCTGTATCGGTGATAGCCCAGATGATGACAGCACCAGAATAGCCGTTTGGTTTGGCTTTGTTCTGCGTGCCAGATTGTTTAAAGTCGATGATGATGTTGTTTGTGCTTTTGATGTGGATGTTAAAATCGACCTCTTCTTTTACTTCAGTATGAGGTGTTTTTACTCTATCGATAGGTGGTATTCCCATCGAAACAAGTTCATCATCTGTGATGACGGGGTTTCGCAGATAAAACTTGATAAAATACCGCATATTGCTGGTTGCTACTTTTTGAGCTTCATTCCTTTTTGTGGTCTGTGCTCGTGTTGGGTCTGCTGGGAACTCTTCCTGAATGTCTCGAAAATTGTTTTGAGCATTCTGAAATTCCTCATAAGCAGACCTTGGTATGTGTGTCCATCGAGTGATATTTTTGTCCAATATCGCATGGATGTTCTTTGAAAACGCAGCAAATTGATCTGCATTTTGTGGGATGTAATCAGACATACTTTTCTACTCCTATATGTTTTTTGTTATTTATTTTGTAATCAGAAATGTTTCGCATCACTCCAGAAACATTTCGTGTTGCTCCAGAAATGTTTCGCATGGCTCTAGAAATATTTCGCATTGCTTCAGAAATGTTTCGCATGGCTCTAGAAACATTTCGCATTGCTTCAGAAATGTTTCGCATGGCTTCAGAATAGTTTCTAAGCAAACGAGAAATGATAGAAAATGAATTTAATTTGAATGATTTTGTGAATTTTATTGAATAAAAAGCAGTGTGGATTATGGCAATCCGTAACGTCATTCGTCCCGAATGACATTTTTCTTTTGTGAGAACTTTTCTAAATCTTGTGTCGTAAGTGCTTATTTTACAATGAGTTAATCGGGGGGGGGGGGGGGGGGGGGGGGGAAAAGCAGTAATATTTTTTTTTTTTTTTGGTTTGGGGGGAACAAGCAGAGGTGTTAGAG
>WRLO01000145.1 GCA_009777575.1 Candidatus Cloacimonadota bacterium | reverse complement strand
ATGTAGAATTTAATTAATTGTAAACATACTATACACATGCCGAAGGTATGTGAAGCTAGGTAGAAAATGATGTAAAACCACAAAACCGCATCCCGTAGGGATGCAACCAATCGATTGGCATTCGTAGGGAACGCATGTATGCGTTCCGCCTCAATGTAGAATTTAATTAATTGTAAACATACTATGCACATGCCGAAGGTATGTGAAACTAGGTAGAAAATGATGTAAAACCACAAAACCGCATCCCGTAGGGATGCAACCAATCAATTGGCACATTTTGTAGCATTCCTACAAGATGCAACATGGTGCATATATTCATTTCTACAGAGCTAACATCTCTACACAAATGACTTTTCGGAGTGGACTCCCTAAGGCATTCATATTAAGCATAAACTGAAAAGTTGACACTTATGGGGACAGAGAGGGAATTTTGGTTTTCATGCCTGACTGGTGAAGACAAAGCCACAATGGGTTGATAACGCTAAAAAAATATTTTATATATATATTCAATACATTTCTCAGAGTTAAAAAATATAAACAAAGGTGATAACATAATATTATTTAAATATTGATTTCTACATTTTACTTGACAAAAATCGCTATTGAAATAAATTGCTTCAGTTTATCTATTTTAAAAGGAGTAATACTATGAAAAAACTTATTTTATCATGTATTTTTCTATGTCTAATGGTCTCTATATTTGCTCTTGTGCATGTTGAGACTTTTCAAAAGGAAAATCTAGATCCAGCCCTACAAAATACTAGAGGGGGCAACCGAGTTGTAGAATCTCGAAATGATGGATTAATTTTGGAGTGGTCGGTCAACGAGATGGCTATTTCTGAAAGAAATGTCGATGTTCCCCGTAGCAATATGTTTGGCTACACCTTTACAAACCTTGAAATAGAAGGGTTTGTGGGAAGCAATCAAGTTGGACTACCAGAGTTACCCTATATGGGGAGACTCATTACCGTTCCGGTAAACGCTGAAGTGAAAGTGAATGTCCTTGACTCTCAAATTACAAAACTTTCTTTAAACGACCTAGGGTTTACATTCCCTGTGTATCCTACTCAACCTTCTTACACGAAATCAACTGATTTAAAAGCTGTTGACTTCCATTTTGATGCTCTCAGCTACCAATTAGCAGATTTTGACACCGATTGGAATGTTTTTAAAATTCACGATGCTGGTTTTATGCGTGGACAAAGGATTTTTGAGGTTATTTATACCCCAGTTCGTTACAATCCTCTTGATAACACTTTAGAAGTTCATGATTATTTACTTGTAGAATTAGTCTTTGAAAATGCTGATTTTGCCCAGACTGAATATTTACATCAAAAGACTTGGTCTGCTGAATTTGAAAAACTATTTCAATACAATTTGTTAAATTATTCTCCACCGAAAAATAGAAATGAATTGATTCGTATCCCTACTAAATATGTCATCGTTTCATTTCCTGCCTTTATTGAAGCAATGCAGCCTTTTATTGAATGGAAGACAAAACAAGGATATGAAATCATTCTCGTTAGCACTGCTGATCCAGAGGTTGGCAATACTACAACTTCTATCAAAAATTTTCTCCAAAATCTTTGGAATGCTGCTACACCAGAAGACCCTGCTCCTAGCTATTTATTACTTGTAGGCGATACTCCGCAAATTCCACCATGGAATAGTCAAGCAAGCCCTAGCGACCATATCACTGATTTACATTATGTTAGATTGGAAGGCACGAATTTCTTCCCTGACATGTATTATGGTCGATTTTCTGCTCAAAATATTGAACAGCTTATGCCTTATATCGATAAAAATCTTATGTATCAAATGTTTACTATGCCAGACCCTTCATATCTCGGTAGATCGATTAATGTTGCTGGTCATGATTCCTACTGGTCTCCTACTCATGCCAATGGGCAAGTCAATTATTTATCTAGTTTGTATATGAATCAGGAAAACGGTTATCACACTCCCTATGTCCATCTCTATCCTCAGTCTTCGCAACAAGCTTCCCAAATCCGTCAAAGAGTTAGTGAAGGGCTTAGCTGGGCTACATATACTGCACACGGTCAATGGGATCAATGGGGTGACCCTTATTTTCATGTCTCACATGTTTATGCTCTCGAAAACTATGGTATGTATCCTGTTGTTATAGGAAATACTTGCCTCACTAGCAGATTTCAACAGCCTGAATGTTTTGCCGAAGCTTGGCTTAGAGCGCCTGATAAAGGTGGGGTATTATACATAGGTGGAACTAATAGCACTTATTGGAATGAAGACTTTTGGTTTACCGTAGGGCATACTACTCCCCTTGCTGGTGGTGTCCCTGTTCCATACAATCCAAATCAATTAGGTCAATATGATATGCTTTTCCACACACACGGTGAGCCTGTTGAAAAATGGCACACTACTGCTGGAGCTATGATTTTCGGTGGAAATATGGTTGTGCAAGGCACTTCGAGCAGTTTGAAAAATTATTACTGGGAAATTTATTGTATCATGGGTGACCCTTCTTTGACCCCTTATCTTGGGATGCCTGAACAAAATCCAGCTGAATTTACTGACATTATTCTGATGGGAATGGATGAATTGATAATTACTAATTCTGCTCCTTTTGCTAGAGTTGCTCTCAGTAAAGACGGTGTTTTGGTTGGAGCTGCTTTTACTGACGAATTTGGGGTTGCGACCCTCCAATTTTCTCCTTTTGCTGAGCCCGGTGATGCTTTATTAGTGATTACTGCTCAAAAACATGAACCTATCATCGAAACGATCCAAGTCCTCCCCGCGAATATGCCTTTTCTTGTCTTTGAAAATGTTGTAAATCCCCATACTGGAAACAATACTGCGGATTTCGCTTCTGAATCACAATTAGCCTTATCCATCAAAAATCTCGGAATGCAGCCTGCTCAAAATGTGATTTTTGAAATTACAACTAATTCTGAGTTTGTCGTCATAGAAAAAGACAACATTTTTGCTGAAATTATCCCTGCCGATATTATCTTTGATATTGATGAAACATTTATTATCAATATAGTTCCTTTTGTAAAAGACCAGACCATTGCCGAATTTTCTTTAAAGGCAAATATGGCCGGTGAAGACATTTGGACGACTACTTTTGAGATATTTCTAAATGCTCCCAATATTGAGGTAAACAATTACGAAATCACTGACATGTTAGGCGAAACTATATATTATCTACAACCCGGTGAAACTGCTCAAATGCTACTTTTGATTGAAAACACTGGAGCTGCTACCTCTTTCGATGGAAATATCATGATTGTGTCTTCAAATCCTTATGTGAGCATTGAGTATGAAAATTCTGAAATTTTACCAATTAATCCATCTCATATTAACGAATTTTCTCTTATTTTGAGTATCGACGAAAACATTCCTGTTGGTTCTTTAACCAATATTGCCTATTTCATTGATTTTACTCATCAAATTGTGCAAGGATTCTTCCCATTAAGCATTGGTATACAAGTAGAAAGTTTTGAATCTGGTGATTTTAATGCAATGCCCTGGACTCATACTAGTTTAGTGACTTGGACAATAGACTCACAAGAGGCTTATCAAGGTCAATATTCTGCTCGTTCTGGAAATATTACCGACAACCAGACTTCTGTTTTACAGATTTCCTTGCCTCTCGCTATACAAGGAAGTATTTCTTTCGCTTTAAAAACTTCAACTGAACCAAACAATGATAGGCTCGAATTTTATCTAAATAACACTGTGCTTGGCTCTTGGTCTGGAGAAACAGACTGGAGAGTGGTTGAATACAATATTCCTATTGGTGATCACAATCTAAGATGGGTTTATAGAAAAAATGGTAGCATTTCTATGGGTGAAGACAGTGTTTGGATTGACCATATCGTTTTCCCTGCTGGAGGAGGTGGTCATGTTTATAAACCTATTGTGGGAACCACTATCGAGGAAATTGATTTTGGACATATTCAAATCAACGATTTTGTTGAAACTGCTTTCCATTTAATAAATTTTGGGAATAGACCTCTCGAAGGCACCTTAACCCTTCCAGAAAGTTTTTATCTGAACACTGGCAAAGGCTCTGACTTTTTTATCAACCCTTCTGAAAGTGTCGAATACATAATAAGTTATGTTGGGCTTGTTGATGGGTTGTTCCAAGGGAATATTCAGATAAATTCAAATGATACTGACAATCCTGTTCTTAATATTCCGCTTCAAGTTGCTGTTGGGGTTCTTAATGATGATGATAAACCTATTCTACCTCTTGTCACTAAACTAAAAGGTAACTATCCAAATCCTTTCAACCCTTCCACTACTATTTCCTTTGATTTAGCAAATGAAGGTCATGTCAGGATTGATGTTTTCAATATCAGAGGGCAAAGAATTCGAGTCTTGACAAATGATTTCTTTCCCGTAGGCTCTCATAATATAGACTGGAACGGACAAGATGAAAATGGTCATGATGTCAGTAGCGGTGTCTATTTCTATCGAATGAGTTCCAATGACTCAAATGATGTCAGGAGAATGGTGTTACTGAAATAATACCTCTTACTAAAAAATAGATTTTTCACTATAATCCCTCCCAAGAATATAGCTGCTTATTTAATTAAAAGCTATGGTTTGGGGGGGATTTCCTCTATATGTTTCAACTTTACGTTTTGGTTCTTATTCTTTGAATAATCCAGAGGAATAATGGTTTGGTAGAAAAAATGACACCTCCACACCATCTTTATTCTGCTAGGTGTCTACTCCGAAAAGTCGGATTTAATTATTAATTAACATACCTTTCATAAGCCTCTTAGGTATTTGAGTCCCCGTAGCAGAAATCTCCGATTTCCCATCCCGTAGCAGAAATCTCCGATTTCCCACTCCGTAGCAGAAATCTCCGATTTCCCACCCCGTAGCAGAAATCTCCGATTTCCCACCCCGTAGCAGAAATCTCCGACTTCCACCCCGTAGCAGAAATCTCCGATTTCCCACCCCGTAGCAGAAATCTCTGATTTCCCACCC
>WRLO01000144.1 GCA_009777575.1 Candidatus Cloacimonadota bacterium | reverse complement strand
TACCAGCTGCTCGATATCGATCCAAACATATATCTATAAATATTCCAACTTTTGATCCTGTGACACATTATCCAAATGAGCTTTGGATTACTTTAAATCCATCAATTTTTGGGGTTATAGAGCTTGGATTTGAACCAAGTAAAAATGAATATGGGCAAACTCAAATAGGTCATGATCTCTTTGATGAGATAGCTGTGAAATACAATATTATTGATATGAAACAGCTACATCTTTTGCAAAGTGATTTTCCAGATGAAAAGTATTGGTCCATTTGGAATAACTTGTGGGGAGATGATTGTCGATACAACGATTTTCTGATAACCATAAAAGATAATGAATTGATAAATGATGTTTTTGATGAGTTACTGGAAAGTAAAATTACTATGCGTGTAGACTTTAAAAACATAAGGAGTAAACAATGAAACGAATTATTTTTATTACAAATCTAATGCTATTTATTTTTCTACTATCTTGCAATAGTAGTCCAGTTAATCTTATAAAACTAGGCGAACCACCTATATTAGAGGGTGACCTCATTTTTGGTGAGTTTTATGTTCAACTTGAACCTCATATCAGTTTGAGCGAATTTTTAAAATTATATTCAAACTTCAAGGTAAAAGTTGAAGAAAAACCATTTAGAGGTTATATCATGTCTTTTGATTATAACTTAATTGATGGCAATGAATTAGTTAAGCTGATTGAAAGCAGAGGTGATGGGTGGGCTGAATTAGGTCCGGGCTGGGTAAAGGGCGAATTAATTTTCGCTCTTCCACTAGACCTTTCAGGTGATGAAGTAAATCAGATAATTAACTACTATAAAAACAAGGGTCTTGAATTATTATCTCATTCATCATCTTTAAGATATTTCCGGGTTTCATTTGATTATAAGAGACTGAATGAATTTACAATTCGTAACTATCTCAGAAATGATAGTAGATTACTTTGGGCTGATTTTAATGGACCTGACAGATTTTGGACTTCAGGGGTAATAATGCTTATTCTATTCAATGATGATTTTGAGAGTTTCCTCTCCTCTTATTTTGAATATGATTTCAATGTTAACTCAGAATGGAATGAAATAAAATACCTTGCATTAGGGTTTGATGATGAACAATACGATGAATTTTATATAATAGATATGTTCAAAAACGACCCAAGAGTAGAAAGTGCTAGTTTTTCCTATCATTTACAATTAGGAGAGGGGGGACAATGAAAAAAATTATGACAAGTATGATACTCCTTGGATCTTTTCATAAAAGTGTTGACAAAAAACAAGGGTTAAATATTTTTGTCCGATAAGTGTTTTTTTATTTATTTTGAGTATAATCAAACGAGGAGGTATTTATGCCAAAGAGCGTTAAAAAGCTAATTTTAATTATCATTTCTATTGTGATAGCTGTATTAAACATAAGCTGCTCAAGTGAGAAATTTACCGAACCAGAACCTCAAGACTGGACATCTGGCGAGCTTTACGCAAAGCTAAACGAAGATATCAAAGACGAGGCTCTTGAAGAATTTTTACTGTCTTATTCTGAATATGAATTAAAAATCATATTCCATGACAGATTAGGAAACCGGTTTCGTTTTTCTTTTGATTATGAAAAAATTAACGAATTTAAGTTTTTAGAATTAATGAAGAATGATCAAAGAGTTATATGGATTAGATTCCAAGGGCAATTACCAGACTGGGCACCAGGGATTATAATCGCTCAACTACACGCTCATGTTCGTGAAGAATTACTCGAAGAATTTCTTAATTCATATTCAGAGTATGAGTTAAAAATAGATTTTCAAGTTTTGAAAATTAACTATTTTCGTTTCTTATTCAATTATGAAATAATTGATGAGTTTGACTTTCTCTTGAAGATACAAAATGATGACCGAGTTATTTGGGCAGTTTTTAATTACGATGATTATATCATATGGTTGGTTCCAACAGACAATCGAAATACACAGATATTAAAACATAATCATATTGAGGAGATATAAATGAAAATGAAAAAATTTATTATGTGTGTTATGGTGTTTTTATTAGGCATTTTAGGGTGCAGCAATCCAACTGAAAACATACCTGTAGAAAGTATATCACTGAATAAAATAGGAGCTTTTTTAGAGATCGGTGAACAGATTGTTCTTAAAGCTACTATTGAACCAGAAAATGCTACCAATCAACAGATTATTTGGAGTAGTGAGATTGTTGGTTATCCGGGGGATAATATCGCTAGTGTTTCACAAGAAGGTATTGTAACAGCAATTACAGAAGGAATAACAAGTATATACATTAGAATAAAAGGAAGTGAATTAACAGCTTCTTGTATAATTTATTCTGGTGTAGGGAGAGTTCCAGGAGAATTGATAATTATCTTTTATGAACACATCAATGAAGATGATATTGAAATATTTATCCAGAAGTATTATGAATATCGTTTAAAACATGAAGAGATACTTTCTGAAATTGTGAATATTCATCTTTTTACATTTGACTATGAGCTGATAGACGAGCATTTGTTCCTCAAAATGATACAAAACGATCCAATGGTTGAATTCGCAGGTTTTAACCATACATGGACTGTAGATCCATGGATAACGGAAGAAAAATCACATCAAGAAGCAATGAAAAAAACTGCTTCACAAAATATAGCCATGTCAAAAACATTATTAAACATATTGGATACGAAAAATGTTTTTAACATGTTGATAAAAAATGTTACTCAAAGAATAATTACAAAAGGAGATAAAATATGACCAACAAAACCATTTTTACGATATTGTTAACACTATGTATATGCATAAATTTGTTTGCACAAGACTGGGTTCATGGCGAATTAATAATAACCCTTTTTGACAATGTCCGAGGAAAAGCAATTGACAACTTTACAGACTCATATACAGAGTACAATTTTAAGCATGAGGAAGTTTTATCAGACATTGTCAATATTCATCTTTATACATTTGATTACGACGAAATAGCAGAGATCGAATTTCGTGAGTTGATTCGAGCAGATTCAAGAGTTCTCTTTGTGCAGTTTAATCATACCTATACAATAGATGAAAGTGAATTTATTTTAATCGATGAAAGTGATCCCATTTTTACCATTACTGAAAACTTTCATGTAGAAGAAGAAGAATTTATTCCCAATGATACATTTTTTTCTCAACAGTGGGCGTTACGCAATGTAGATGAAAACGGTGTGCGAGGACCAAGCATTGAGGCTACTTATGCTTGGGGTCTTTTGCGTGATACACCGCATGGGAATTCCAGAGATCCTGTTGTTGCAGTTCTTGAATTTGGGTTTAATCTATATCAGCTTGAAGTGAATTGGAAACGAAACACTGGAGCATCTGATTATTATGGTTGGGATTCTACAACAAATTCTCCCTTACAACATGAACCAACACAAAATCAGAATATGTTCAGTTTACAAAATCATGGAACCTCAGTTTCGAGTGTTTTTGCAGCTATTACAGGAAATAACGCAGGTATGGCAGGAATAGGATGGGACAATAAAATCAAAGTTCTTCCAATAAAAGCTATGAATTTTGAATCATCCATTGAACACAACGATGCATATTTGACCAGAGCTTTTAATTATGTCCTGAATAAAAAGTATTTATATAACACGACAAATGGCAATCGTGGTGAGAACATAGTAGCTGTAAATATGTCGTTTAGCAGACCTTTTAATACTAGAACAAATGAAGAAAATTTCAAAAAATTATTTGATCGGATGGGTCAAGAAGGTATCCTCTTCGTAGCAGCTGCAGGTAATAGAAATAGAAATAATGATGATCCAGATTATGCTTTATTTCCAGCTGCTTTAAAATCTGATTTTCTTATAAGTGTAGCTGGGACTACTTCTAATGATACTAAATTAGTAAATTCATCATTTGGAAAGAATACTGTTCATTTAGGAGCACCAGGTGACGATATAATGGCAGCATTCTTAAATTATAACCCATTTCAAGTAAATTACTATACAAAGATTTTGGGTACATCATATTCAGCTCCTTTTGTATCTGGAGCAATAGCTCTTTTACATCAATCGGCATCAGAAAGTATGCTTGACAGGTATACTTCGAGTGAAATGTCTCTGAAAATCAGAGATTATATATTAGATGGTGTTGACAATATCCCTGCCTTAGCTAATATAACAATTACAGGAGGCAGATTAAATCTACATACAGCTGTAGCTAACCTACTTGACGAACAGACTAATAGAATATTAGAAAATACTGTTTTGAGCAATTCAAATATCCAGACATATAAAACATATTTGATTGACAACAATGCTGTATTAATCCTTAACAATTCTTCATTAATTCCAGAAGCCAATCGCTACGACATTCTTGTGTCAAATGGTGTTGTAAAAGCAATTAATGGGTCTATTATCAATGTAGGTAGTGGACTCATTCGATTAGCTGGATCAGATAACTCGATTGAAATAAACTCTGATAGTCAATTAATCATTTCTAATGGAGGATTAGTTCACTTATCAGAAGGCGCACAGCTTTTCATAAGTTCATCACACATTGTTTCGTTTGGAGGCACTATTATTGCAGAGGGAGATGGCACTAAGATAGTGATAAACTCGAGCTATTTTCCTACGAATATATTGTCTAAAATTGTGTTACTCGATGGTGCTCAGCTCATTTTGAATGGTTCATATATTACTGCTTCAGACGATGCTGTTTTAATCTCAGATAACAGTAAAATTATAATCAGTGATGATAGCTGTTTTGGAGTATCAAACAGCACACTGACACTCGCAGACATTTCAGCTATCACCATATCCACCAATTCCCATCTCAATCTCCAAAACAACAGCACATTAATCATGAACGATTCCTCAAATATGACATTAAACAATGGTCATTTGGGTTTTCATGATTCTGTGCTAAATATGCGACATGACTATGCTTATTATGATTTCACGGGACGAATCGGTATATTGATGAATAACAACAGTACATTGACAGCAAACAACAGCAATCTTTATGTTTCAAATCGCTCTGATATCATATCAACAAATT
>WRLO01000143.1 GCA_009777575.1 Candidatus Cloacimonadota bacterium | reverse complement strand
GGCTGTTTGCAAACTTTATAGCCATGATAGCATATTACAAGCTATATACACGACTAAAACAAGCAGAACTCTTGTCAAAATTCTCGCCAAAGGACATTATCGAAATGTCAAAAGCAATATGCAAAATAAGAATTAGAGGAAAATGGCATAAAGCTGAAATGACACTGAAAATAATAAAATTATTCCAAAAAATTAAGATAGACTACCTAAATTGAGCGGAGTTAGGGATTAAATTCTACATTGAGGCGGAACGCATACATGCGTTCCCAACGAATGCCAAATGATTGGTTGCATCCCTACGGGATGCTGTTTTGTGGTTTTATATCATTTTCTACCTAGCTTCACATACCTTCGGCTTATGCATAGTATGTTAACAATTAATTAAATTCTACATTGAGGCGGAACGCATACATGCGTTCCCTACGAATGCCAAATGATTGGTTGCATCCCTACGGGATGCGGTTTTGTGGTTTTCCATCATTTTCTACCTAGCTTCACATACCTTCGGCTTATGCATAGTATGTTAATAATTAATTAAATTCTACATTGAGGCGGAACGCATACATGCGTTCCCTACGAATGCCAATTGATTGGTTGCATCCCTATGGGATGCTGTTTTGTGGTTTTCCATCATTTTCTACCTAGCTTCACATACCTTCGGCTTATGCATAGTATGTTAATAATTAATTAAATTCTACATTGAGGCGGAACGCATACATGCGTTCCATACGAATGCCAATTGATTGGTTGCATCCCTACGGGATGCGGTTTTGTGGTTTTCCATCATTTTCTACCTAGCTTCACATACCTTCGGCTTATGTAAGGTAAAATTTTATTAATATACTTTTCGGAGTGGACTCCAACGGAATAAAAAATCGAAAAAATAACTAAATCAACTTTTCTGAGAAAGCTCATAAATCAGTTCCCTACTTCAAAAGTAGCATTCTTTTCACTGCGACATATTCATCTGTTTTCATGCGATAAAAATAGATACCACTACTGACATCTCGACCATAATCATCGACACTATTCCATAAAATTTGGTAATTCCCGGGAGAGTAGACAGCATCAATGAGAGTAATCACTTTTGAGCCTCTGATGTCAAAAATGTCAATAGTAACGAGTCCCTCGATAGCTATATTAAAATTGATATAAGTAGAGGGGTTGAAAGGATTTGGGAAGTTTCCGAGTAGCTCTGTCTTTTGGATGACGATGTCGTAATCAGAGACAAAACCACCACCTGAGA
This sequence comes from Candidatus Cloacimonadota bacterium, assembly GCA_009777575.1. Classification (GTDB taxonomy): domain Bacteria; phylum Cloacimonadota; class Cloacimonadia; order Cloacimonadales; family WRIO01; genus WRLO01. The sequence goes on along the minus strand of WRLO01000143.1, from coordinate 3,833 downwards.
GTAAAACTTCAAAAGGTGAGTTTTGAGCATTGTGACCTATAAAGATAGAGGCATTCCTTTCACCTTGAGAACGCGGAGTAAATGTAATTTTTAAAGCTATATTATCTCCAGAATCAATAGGCCAAGGGAAAGTAGTAAAATCAAGCTCAATAAAAAAATCGCTTGGGTTATCACCTGATTTTTCTATGGATGAAATAATCAAAGGACTACCCCCAAGATTTGAAATGATAAATGTATGGGGCTGTGAAGATTGTCCGACTTGCAACTCACCAAAATCAAAAGAAGCAGGGGATATATCTATAAATGGTGGCTCTACAGCAAGACCAGAAATAGGAACTATATACGGGTTATCTTGCTCTTCATCATTGTGGAAAACAATTAAATCAGCAGATTTTAAACCAGTAGTAGTAGGCGAGAAACTGACATAGAAATCATCGACTATATCTACCCCAGTTAATATCCAAGGTAAATTTTCAACATTTAAAATAAATTCTTCCTCATTTTGTCCTGAAATAGTGATTTGGCTGATGATTAGTTCAGAGCCACCAAAATTTAAAATTGAGAACATTTGGGGTGGAGAAGTCTGATTTATAGCAAGAGAACCAAAATCATGAGAAAGCGGTCCAATAACAAAGTATGGTGGAATGCTAATGGTAGTAAAGGACCAGATAGGACAATCAAGAGCATCACCAGAAACATTGAAAGGGACAATCTGCCAGAAATACTGTGTTCTTTGCTCTAAAATTGATGGTCTCCAGGTGGTAGTAGTCCAGTCGTTTTCTACAAGGGGCGGTGGATTTGTAGTGCCAAAATGGATTTTGTAGGCTATGGGTGTGCCTCCAGTTTCAGAAGGTGTCCAAGAGAGTCTTTGTATGAGTGAGCCGTTTGTGGCACCGTCTGGTGGAGTAGGATTTGTAGCGGGATTTGGTAAAGCGGCAATGGTGGTAACATCGATGGAGATTGGTTCTGATTCACCCTCAGTGTATAGAGCTGTAACTGAGTATGTATAAGAGTCGACTGGGACATTAATATCATTAAAACTTTGAGAGGGGGTAGGGTTTACATTAAGTAAAATATCGTCACGATAGATGTAGTAGCCTAGTAGGTTTCGGAAAAGGTCTGGTACCACTGGGAACGCAGACATCCTGTCTGCATCAGATACGGAACGGCTGAAGGCATTCCCTACAGATTCGGAACGGCTATTTGGAGCATCCCAAGTCAAGGTAACATCTTGGTAGTCGACTTCAGCTTGTAGGTTTTGAGGTGGATTGAGAATGGGTGGCTCGCCCTCAGTAGTAACAGAGACGAGGTTTGAGGGTCCAGATTCCCCATTGGGACTAGTAAAAACAGCAGTAGCTTTATAATAGTAGGTAAAGCCGTTTACAAGACCTAGATCGATGTAAGTGGTGGTAACAGCATCTGGGGTTTGATGGACTTGGGTAAATGTGCCATTTGGAGTGTCGCCACGATAAATTCTATAGCTTGATGGTGTGCCTGGGCTACCTGCTTGTGGAGGTTCCCAGTTTAAATGAGCTGATGAGTAACCGGATGTTACAGAAAGATTTTGTGGTGGGTTTGGTGAGTTTGGGATAGTGGCATAAAAAGAGATATATTCGCTACCGGATGCAGTGATATTTGAGATGTCGAGACCACCTGCCATTGAGGAAGTGCCACCGGTGTTTGAGTAGATAAAGGAGTTTGGATTTGTGGTGTCGTTTATTGCAGTTCGACCTGATTGTGAGGAAAAGAAAGCATTGTTTAATTGTCCATTTGCTGTCAGAGTTCCATTGGGTCTATAGACATAAAGTTCGTCAGGTGGACCGTTCATATTGCCAGAATTTATACCCGTTCTGACCCTATATACAAGAACACCTGATCCGGGGAGGTTATTGTCAATATTTAGCCCTGTTCCAGAGTTTCTTCTGTATTCTACTACGAAGTATTGATTTGTAGCATTTGGAGAGTTTATTCTATAAGCGACATTTTCATTTGTGAGCGAGAGTGTGTTAATGGAGTATGTGCCTGAGCCTGTGATAGTAGGTATAGTAATCCAATTTAGATATTTTTGTTTGAGGTGAGCAGTGATGGATTGAGGGACTACATTTGTAGAAGCCATCAAGCACCATTGTCCGATTGGAGTGATACCAGAATAGCTATATCTATAAAGGTCTGGTGCACCAAAGGAATGGGCGAGTTCATGGCAGTAAACAGATACACCTTGTGTAAAATAGCCGTTACTCATTTCGAGATTGACATTGTAGAGATACACTCTTTTTCCATGAATGTAAGTAGCAGGTGCATAATATAAATACCATTTATGAGGCCACAAAAGGTCATCATTGTGGAGAGCGGGACCGCCTTTTATCAAAAAGACGACATTGTCTACCTCACCGTCATTGTCGGCATCGATGACAAGGGTAGGGGGGACTTGGCTGGCAATAGCGAGAACGGCATTTCTAAGCATTGTGTGAAAGCGGGTATTAAGAGTGTTGGCATTTCCAGCACCAGCGATAGTATAATAGTTACGGGGATTGGGGTCATCATAAGTAACAACAGTCGTGCCAGATTGCAGAGGAAAGAAATGTGAGTTTAGAGTCATTTGATTGTTTGAGGCATGTTGGTAATAGTTGTAGACACTATTTACACCTGGTGTTGAGCTGTTGAAGTCTGTATTGAAACTGCTAAAAGGCTGTGTGAAAGCGGCTTGGTCAGAAAATCTGATAAAGATGACAATATTTTCGAGAGTGCCAATAGATGGAGCGCGTAGGTCAATGTTTCTGCTGATGCTGTCCATTCTTTCTCTTTTTCTTAGGTAGCCCTCATCAGAGATGTTTTGGTAGGGTGTGAAACCTAAACCTTGTGGTGAGTAAAGGTGGACAGGGTAGCCAGAAGAGGTCAAATCGTCATTTACCACGATAGCCCAGCAATAGTAATCTGTGTCTAAATCCTGGTAAATAGTGTAGCCGTCCGCATCGTGAATCCAGCGGTGATGCTCGTCACCTGTGATGTATAGGTCAAGGATAGTTCCATCTGGCTGGGTAAATTGCATGGAAAGCTCGTTTAACCAGGCAGCGTTGATATTAACTATAAAAAGTAAAAATATCAAGATAAAAAATAGAGGTTTAATTTTGTTCATAAATACTCCTTTGTTGCCAAGATAATCAATAAAAGGATTTTGTCAAGTAGTTTTATAATATATAATTTATAATCACTATTAACCGACTAAATTAATAATTATCTCGTTCAGTGTTTATATCTATATGATATATATACTTAAAAATTGTAAATCTCAATTTTTAATACCTACCCCCCCCCCTTTAAAACAAAAACAATTGAATATAAGCTGGGCTTTTATTTCGTTTGTTTGTTGTTTTAGGATGGGCTTTTCTACCATCTGTCACAACCCATAATAGATTCAAGTGACTTATCAAGTGCATTCGTATTGGCACCTTTGGTTCTGCAAAGTTCAGTATAGGCTGGAGTGTCATTGCTTTTTGATGAAATACATGGTTGGGTACTTGATGTTCATTTTGTCACTGCCAAAATGAATGAGTGTTTTAAATTTTTGAAACATATTCATATTTTAAAGGATTAATTGTCTCATATAGTAGATATGTTTCTACCCATGCTTTTCACAAATTTTTCTTATATTTTAGTCAAATTTTACAACCCAACTATTATCATGATATGCAGTAAAACACATTTGAATTTGTTCATAAGTATTTTTTTCTGTAGATAGTTCTGGTAATTCATTTAATGAAAAATATCCACTGTCTGATGTTTCAAGATTCGGTAAAAAATGCCCAGATATTACATTGCAAATCATGAATATT
>WRLO01000142.1 GCA_009777575.1 Candidatus Cloacimonadota bacterium | reverse complement strand
ATATAGGCTTTTCGGATTGCGGTCATAAATGCGTCCGTACAAGACGGAACGACAACCCCACAGTGGATAATTGAAGATGTACAAGCTGGAAGCTTGCACCTGCATTGAAATTGGCAGGACTGATTTTCATCGTTCCACACATTAATTATAGGAGAGATAGTATGTTTAATATTTACAAACACGATACAATACTCTATATGAGATTTTTTGATTGATTGATTAAAGGAGGATGAAATGTCAGAATTTAGTTATTTAAGAGAATTGAGACCTGATGTCCCATGTTGTCCTGATTTACAATCTACTCATGCTGCACCCGGAATTGGGACATACCATTGTGATAAATATCCTGGTCTAGACCGTTCAGATTATGTGCATTGCATAGATAGTCCTAGAAATTTAAAATGCTATGGAAGGATGAGGAAAGAACAACAAGAAGCACAGGACAAAATAAACAAAGAAATTGAACCATTTACAGCTGCAATAAAGATCAATAATAGAGATATAAATGCTTATTTTTCTCGTGCTAATGTTTACTTAAAACATAATATTTTAGAATCTGCTATAAGCGATTTTAAAACAATAGTAACACTAGACCAAAATAATATAGATGCTCTCTATAATATAGGTTGTATTCTTTGTCAGCAAAAAAAATATGGAGAAGCTCAAAAAGCTTTTAATTCTATTTTAAGAGTAGATGAAACAAATGCAAATGCCTATTTGAAATTAGGATATATCTTTTTTGCAATGAACGATTATGATAAGGCTAAGAAATATTTTATTATGTCTTTGAAATATAATGCAGATTGTCAAGAAGCCAGAGAATATGTAATAAAGATTAATAAAATCAAAAAAGATGAAATCGAAGCCATTGAAGAAAAAATAAGAAAAAAAGAAGAAGAGTATCGATTAATAGTAAGGAATTTTAGAGACACGATTTATTTATCCTTGTTTTTTTCAGCTATTGTAGGTGCTGTATTTTGGGGGCTCTCATTTGTTCCTACTCTCTTTATTATTTTGTCTATTTTAGGGTTCATTATAAGTATTTTCGTAATAACTGATGATGTTAAAGGATGTGCAGCGATGTTTTTTTGTATGCTCGGGATTCTGCTCCTTTTAATAGTTTGTATTACATTATTGTTTTCAGATAAATTAGCTTTTATCATCACGGGTGCTGCCATCGGTATGGTAATCACTTTGATTGTAAATAAAAAAGAATTAATAGATTTTTTGAAATATGAAAAATAGAATGTACAAAGCGCACTTGCTCGTTCTGGCCTCCCGTCTTTGCGAGCTTGCGAAGCAATCCAGTATGATTAATTGTCAAGAAAACCGCTTTCCGTCTTTGCGAGGAACGAAGCAATCCAGTATGATTAATTGTCAAGAAAACCGCTTTCCGTCTTTGCGAGGCACGAAGCAATCCAGACTGATTAATAGTAAAAAAGTCCGCTTTCCGTCTTTGCGAGGAACGAAGCAATCCAGACTAATTAATAGTAAAAAAGTCCGCTTTCCGTCTTTGCGAGGAACGAAGCAATCCAGATTAATTAATAGTAAAAAAGTCAATAATGACTTCTTTATCACTTTATCATTCTGGATTGCTTCGTTCCTCGCAAAGACGGGAGGTAGCATTATCCATTATCAATTGTCAATTTTCAATTATATAAAGCCTGGATTGCTTCGTGCCTCGCAAAGACGGAAGGTAGCATTTTCCATTATCCATTATCCATTTTCCATTTCAAATCTAATTAAATTCCTTTTTATTTCAAACTATTCTAAAGCAATCAGAGCATGCTCTGAAGCTGTCAGAACATGCTCGGAAGCCATCATAGCATGCTCGGATGTTTTCAGAGCATGCTCGCAATCCGTCAGAACATGCTCGCATTTAACCAGAGCATATAAAAATTTAGAAAAAAAACAAAAATATATAAACTTGGAGGAAAAGTATGGGAGGTAATAACTACATCCCCCAAAATGCAGCTCAATTTGCTGCATTTTCAAAGAACATCCATGCGATATTGGACAAGAATATCACACGATGGACACACATACCAAAGTCTGCTTTTGATGAATTTCAGGAAGCTCAAAACAATTTTCGAGACATTCAAGAAGAGTTCCCAGCAGACCCGACACGAGCACAGACCACAAAAAGGAATGAAGCTCAAAAAGTAGCAACCAGCAATATGAGGCAGTTTATCAAGTTTTATCTGCGAAACCCCGTCATCACAGATGATGAACTTGTAGCGATGGGAATACCACCTATCGACAGAGTAAAAACACCTCATACAGAAGTTAAAGAAGAGGTCGAGTTTAACATCCACATCAAAAGCACTAACAACATCATCATCGACTTTAAACAATCTGGCACGCAGAACAAAGCCAAACCAAACGGTTATTCTGGTGCTGTCATCATCTGGGCTATCACCGATACAGAACCCGAAACAAATGATGGTTATACTGGACACATCCTCGCTACCAAAACTCCACACACTATCGATTTTGACACCCACGAAAGCGGAAAAAGAGTTTGGGTGAGAGCTTGTTGGCAAAATGCTCGCGGCATCCTTGGTAGATGGAGCGAGGCGAAAACGGCGATTATACCGTAATGTAAGGAGGCAAAATGAAAAAAGCAAACAAAATTGTATGGATCATAATGATAGCTCTTTATATTAATATCACTGGATGCACTGATAAAATAACAGAACCCATACAACCACCAACGCCCTCAGAATTATTTATGTATAGAGTAGTAAACGATGGCATCGCTGTGGAAATAACTGGCTTTAACGGGTATAATATGGATGTAGTTATTCCTGAAACAATTGCTGGAAGACCTGTTGTTGGGTTAGGAGAATCATCTTTTGAGCGAAGACAAATACATTCAGTTATTATCCCCAACAGTATAACTATGATAGGAAAAAGAGCATTTTGTTATAATTTTTCACTCACTAGTATAAATATCGGAAATAGTGTGACCACAATTGGCGAAATGTCGTTTTGGCAAAATAATCTCACGAATCTTACAATCCCCAATAGTGTGACAACGATTGAAATAGGTGCATTTGCTCTTAATCAACTAACAAACATAACATTAGGAAATAGTGTGGCCACAATTGGCTATAATGCATTTTATGGAAATCAGCTCACAAGTGTGATTATTCCGAATAGTGTAACATATCTTTCTGGGTTTGATTCTAATCAACTCACAAGCATTGATATACCAAATAGTGTTACTACAATTGGATTTCGTGCATTTTATGCTAATCAACTCACGAGCGTGATTATAGGAAATGGTGTGACTAAGATCGGTGAAGATGCATTTTCGCGAAACCAACTTATGAATGTGACTATTCCCAATAGTGTGACTATGATTGAAGCCGGTGCATTTTATAGCAATCAAATAACAAGTGTGACTATCCCCAATAGTGTGACTACGATTGAAGTGAGTGCGTTCTCTAGCAATCAACTAACAAGTGTGGTTATTCCAAATAGTGTATCGTATCTTTCAGGGTTTGATTATAATCAACTAACAAGCTTAACTATACCAAGCAGTGTAATTACAATTGGAGAATTCGCGTTTTCTGATAATTTACTTAATAATGTTAATTTTCCAAGTAGTGTTATTGCAATTGAAGGTTATGCATTTGCGAATAATCGACTCACAAGCGTTGTTATACCCAATAGCGTTACTACAATTGGATGGCGTGCTTTCTTTTCTAATCAAATTACAAGTGTGACTATTCCAAATGATTTGGATTTAGATTATGATTCTGCAGGGGGGTTTGGAGGAAACTTTATTGATGTATACAGTAAAATTGGTGGGACATTCACCAGACCAACTCCAGATAGCGATGTCTGGACTCGTATGTAGAATTAGAGATTTAGAGGTGAGGTTTTGCGCCTTGCCTCTTTTTTTGTGTTTTCAAAAAATACTCCGTAGGAGTCTTGGCTTGGTAGAAAATGCGATATCACCCTTCAACCTTTATTCCGTCCGGAATAATGCAATAACGACCAAACCATTTCTCCTACGGAGAAAAATTCAGATGTGGGACACGATTTTCTACCAAGCCATAGCCTCTACGAGGCATTTACAAGGAATGATTATTTAATACTGCCACCCCACACCGAAGGTGTCGTTCTCTTTCCAGAAATGAATGACACCTCAAACATCTTCCCCCTTCCCAACCTGCTATGTCGGGTTGGAAAGGGGGATTTTTCTTGGAGCTGTATTATTTCTATGAAAAGATAATCACTTCGTGATATTCATAAGGAATTTATTGAAACTATTTATTTGAAATCGGTTTATCAAAAGAAAATGATTGACAAAAAACCTGCCTTTAAAATAATGGATTGTATGAATTATTTTTATGGAATATTGATTAAAAAATAGGGGTGACTCTTGACTGATTCAGTTGTATTGTTGGCAAGCGACATAGAGGCTCGAATTTTTACGATTCGTGGAATGTAGGTGATGTTGGATAGAGATTTGGCGTTACTTTATGGAGTCGAGACTCGTACATTAAATCAATTGGTTAAAAGGAATATAGAAAGATTTCCTGCTTCGTTTATGTTTCAATTAAACGAACAAGAATTTGAAATTTGGAAATCGAAAATTGTGCAGTCCAATGAAGAAAACTTGATATCACAATTTGTGATATCAAGTTCATAAGATGGCATGAGAAAAATGCCTTATGCTTTTACAGAACAAGGTGTATCAATGCTTTCAGCTGTGCTTCGTAGTCCAACAGCGATTGCTGTTAGTATCAAAATCATTGAAGTGTTTGTCGCTATGCGAAAATTGATTTCATCTAATGTTAGCCTTATACAAAGGATAGAGCGAGTCGAACAAAAACAAATTGAAACAGACAAAAAAATAGACAAGATATTTGATGCCATGGAAAGTAGGGATATCGTGCCAAAATGCGGAGTATTCTTTGAAGGACAAATTTTTGATGCTTATGAACTGGCATGTAAAATCATCAAATCAGCAAAGAAGTCCATTATACTGAGATTCTGCTCCATCCCGAAGGGATCGATAGCTATGTAGAAACTTCAAAACCCTCCCCCTATCTCCATGCCGTAGGTCTGGACCAGAAATATAGAATGTGTATATTTTTTGTTGCATACCTTCGGCATGCTGGGTGTGTGGGGTCAATCGTTTTCTACATAGCTATCGATCCCTTCGGGATGAAATTGAAAACATAAAGAAGACAAT
>WRLO01000141.1 GCA_009777575.1 Candidatus Cloacimonadota bacterium | reverse complement strand
CTCCGTGATAAAACATTGGTTTTTCTCCAAATTTTTCTGAAATGAAGTGTTCAAGTAAATTTCCCATTTCTGTAAATTGTGTAAAGATCAAGACCTTTTCTCCATTTTCGATGATACTATCTAATAATTCCAAGAGTAATTCTGTTTTACCAGATAAAGAAGCATCAAAAACACCATTTTTCAAGAACTGTGTCGGATGATTACATATTTGTTTTAGCGCTAAGATCATTTGTAATACCAATCCTTGTCTTTTAAAAAGACTTTTCTGATCATTGCCTTTGCACCCTTCAATTTGTTCCATAGCTGCATGCATACTTTTTTCATAGAGAGCAGCTTGTTGTTGTGTGAGTTTAGCATATTGATTTTGCTCTATTTTATCGGGTAAGTCAGAAATTATTGACTTATCTGTCTTCATACGCCTCATCATAAATGGAGCTGTTATTCTACGAAATTTTTGAGCTATTTTTTCATCATTAAAAACTTGAATCGGATTGGCATAATCTTCTTTAAAAGTCTTGATGGTGCCGAGATAGCCTTTGTTTGTATAGTCCATGATAGACCAAAATTCACTCAAACGGTTCTCTACAGGAGTTCCACTCATAGCTATACGGATCGAAGCTGGGATACTTTTAACTGCCTTTGTTTGAGCGGTTTCGTTATTTTTTATGTTTTGAGCTTCATCAATGATCATTATTTGCCATTTTTGCTTTCTGAGCAGCTCAAAATCGCTCCTTAAGATGCCATATGTAGTTAGCATTATTTCAGCTTCAAACAACGATAAATCACGCTGAACTCCATGATGAATATGGACAGATAAAGAGGGAGCAAATTTTTCAAATTCTGAAAGCCAGTTTGTTAAAAGACCTGTAGGAACTATCACTAAAGCCTTTCTGTTTTTGTCTAATCCCTTTTCTTCTTTCAATTTTAGTAAAATCGATATAACTTGTAATGTTTTTCCTAAACCCATGTCGTCTGCCATCAAACTGCCAAAACCGATGCGGCTATTACGATACATCCATGAAAATCCCCGTTGTTGATATGGACGAAGCTGAGCCTTTAGCCCTTCTGGAAGCGGTATATCTTCTGAAGAAGTAAAGTCATTTATCAAATTTTGCACTTCTTTTGTAAGCAACACTGGAGAACCTTCATATTCCTCAGCTAAAGCTGTTTGTAACAATTGATAGGGATTAATATCTTTATCGGAGTTAAAGGCTTTGTGCAGTTTTACAAGGTCTGTCTCATTTACATAAATGTAATTTTCTTTATATTTAAATAAGTTTGAGGCATTTTGTAACATTTTTTCAAAATCTTCTGGAGATACTACTGTATCGCCTAAAGCTACTTGCCAGTCATAAGATAATATATCATTAATGTTAATAAAGCCACCTTCTTCATTTTTTTTCTTAATCTTGATAGAAACTTTGGGACGCAATATTTCTTGCAATGATTTTGGAAGTAATATGCTGATATTCAACAAACGAACTGCTGGTAATACATTCATTAAAAAAACAGCAAAATCATTGTTGTCAAAGCCAATAGGCGAATTAGCATTGTTATTTACATATTCATCAAGACCGTTTATAAAGGAAGATAATAGCGAGACACTTTGTAAAATCTTGAATCTTTGCTTTGCATACATTTCTTGAGTTAATATTTCTCCAAGCGGAATAGGAAATGTATTGGCTTGTAAAGCATCTTCAACTGAAATCTGTAAATTGAATTTTGTTTTTTCTGGTTGTAAAGTTTCTATGTAATTATCGTCTTTTTCTTCAATAGTTAACATCAGCTTGTATGATTCTGAAGCAAGATGATAGCGATCTAACCATACTTTGATTCCACCGCTCAAAGCGTTTTCTGCGACTGCAGTAAACCCATACTTTATACTCTTAAAAAATAAATTCTCAAATAAATCGTTAATAGAAGGTTTAGAAAGATGTTCTATCAATTTGCCAATAAATAGCGAGAGTAACTCTATAACTTGGTTTTCAAGAGGCAATATTTGCTCTTTTTTTCTAAGCATTTTTGGAGTTTGCAATATATCTTCAGGCAATATTATCGACAATTTTTCCACTATTGTTTTTACACGACTATCAATCATAGCTGGTAACCATCGAATGATAAATTTTTCGTCATCAAGCTGGACTATTTGGGGTATCACCATCCCATTTGCCAATATATGCAATGAAGCGAGTAATATTTTGTGAAATGCTACAACTGAAGGCTCAAAGTCAAGCAAATGATCTGGATTAAGCACAAAAAGAGCTGGGATGAGTTGTGCCAGTTCTTTGATTTCATGCTTTTCACCACCGATGAATACTTTGTTGTTGCCATCTATTGTCATCATCAGTTTTGTGCGATTGGTCAATTTAGGAATTTGATTAGTATTAAATAAGCTTTCTATTTTAAGTTTTTTAGATAGAACCTTGTTCGTTTCTTTTGAAATGCGGAATATTTGAGAACCGTATTTATCGCGGAAATTTCCAGATGGATAAAAAGGAGGCATATCTGGGAGCAAACGCACTAATGATTCGGAGATATTTTGCAATTGCGAAAAATCAACTTTGTCATAAACTGCTGATATAGTTTTATTAGAAGCTGAGCTTTTCTTTGTTTTCAAGAGATTTGATAATAAGGGGATTTCTTCTTTTTTCTGATCTGGTATAAAAATACCTCGTTTTTTCAATTCCTTAAGCAAATCTACCTTATGTATTTCAAAAACTAAAAATGGATTGTTGTCTATTTCTCGACTCAACATATAGATTACAGATGCCAAATGTTTGCATGGAACAGCCCAATCTGGGCAATTGCATTGCATCTTGAAATCTGTCCATTGACGAGGAAACACACGCAAACCTAAATTTTCAGCAATTTCTAATATGGAAGGGTCGAGTTCTCGATTTAGCAATTTTGAAATCAATATCGGTTGCTCTATGAGCTTTGACATCAATCGTTCTATATCATCGACAAAAAATGGTGGAACGATTATTGTTACTTTATATGGTGTAGATCTGCTACCAGATACTTTCGCTAATATTTGGTTTTCTGTTATTTTGATGCTTTTTACATGGCCAGCACGAGCGTAAGATGCCCCTCGTGGTAAACGATTGTCATAATCAACATTCTCCAGAGAGCGAAGCCAATGCTCTCCCCACCATGTTTTTCCATATTTTTCCATTGTTTTATTTTCCTCAATCTTTATACTATCATTTAAAAGTTTTCAACTCAAAAAACTTTTCATGTATATATTTGCCAAAAATAATAAATTTGTGTAATTGTCAAGTGTGTTTTCATAATACTATACCCAATTTAAAATAACACACTAAAATTGCCCCCTATCTCAATCAAAGGGGGGGGGGTTATTGTTTGAGAAATTAATTATGTTGATGTAGTTAATATATAAAGCTATTAAACACAGTTACTTCAGGCGTCAATTTTAACATAGGCAAATCTTGTAATGTTCTAGATTTTAGTGTGTTAGCAACGTCTAAGGGGTAATAACACAATGGATACAGCTTGGCAATGGATAAATAACCAAATAGGAAATCCACCTCCTGATCTAGCTAAATCATTAACTACTTTTGGCACAAGCTGGGTCTGGATGGTAGAGTATCCAGAACAAAAGGAAGTTTTTAGGATAAGAGTGGCGTTGAACGGTGAGCATGTTTCCATATGGAAAATTTTTGGAGGAGGTGCGCCTTGGAATGGGCATACATATTTACCATGGGGGTTTATTAGTCCTTATTTTGAATTAAATCCACCTATCAGAGTTATGGATTGATGTGAAGCATTATAGTTCTTCTTTTCACTATTTTTCGTATCATTATTAGGGTGAAGAATAGCAAAAAAACCTCGTTTTCACCTAATTGTCTGATACAACAACCTCAGTAGCAATATTTGTCTTGCATGATAAAACCTAATTAACCTCATTACTTTAAAAAGGCAAAATATGGATTTGAATTAAGTTTATTAGGTTGTTTTGGGGATTATCATTAGCTACTGAGGTGGTTTTGTTGAGTTAATTAGGTGGAAATCAGGTCATAGAGTATACATAAACCCAAAAAATATTATAATACTCTATCGATATAAGAAATCATGAATACTTTAGATTGTTAACTTGATATAAGAAAAGAGACAAGGCGAACCTTGTCTCTTTAATAGAATCTTTTGCACTGTTCTATATACTTTTTTTCAGATACTTATTTTCATATTGTTTTGTTAAAATAACAAACCAATTGATAATAAGATAGTTCGATTTTTGGTTTCATCAGTACCAATATCCATGATATTGGATAAACCTAAAGTGTATTCAAAACCAACTGAAAATCTTTTTTGGAAAACAACATCAGCACCAAAAAGCAATCCAAAATCCATTGTATTCATATCATCTTTGATATCAGTTGTTTCTGATTGACCATACATGGCTACTTTTGCTTCTGCACTTAGCAAGATTCCAGCCTGAAACCCTGCATAAGGTTGTATTGGGAAATCAGGTATATCCAGTTTTGCTTTTATAAAGCCATCTAGATAGAGCAGATTCATCTCGAATTTGTAGTCATAGTAATCGCTTTCACTATATTCAAGACCTCTAGTAGTGATTCTAACTCCGGGCTCAATGATAGCTCCGGGGATAAAATCCCTATTCATATATGATAACCCCGCATGGAAACCAGCTTTCGATTTTGCATCACTAAAAGTATCTGTTCCCCATGAACTTGTAAACCCTCCAAACACTGAATAGTTTGGATCTCCTTGCGCAAATAACGACAAAGTTGTTACGCAAATAACAAATAACAATGTAAATTTTTTCATTGTTTTTTACTCCTTAATTTGTTTTTAATGTATTTTACTATCGATGAGTTTGCTATACTTTCGATAGAGTTGACATTTCTACTAAAAAAACATTTTTGTTTATTAGTAGAAGTAGGATCACCAGTGAAAAAGAATTTATGTTTAACACTAGTATAAATATCTATAGAAATACAATAAGTCTGAGATTTCTTCCACAGGATTTTTATGTAGTGATTATTTATGAATAAAAAAAGCCATTTCTCTGTTGATTGATATATCATATCAGCATAGAAATGGCTTTTAAAATATATAGTATATGCGTTTAAATGGTTATTTTTCGGGGGGGGGGGGGGGGGGGGGAAAAAAAATATTTTTTAAAAAAAAAGGGGGGGGGGGGGGTTTAAAAAAAAAAAAAAAAAAAAAAAAAAATATTTTTTTTTATATTTT
>WRLO01000140.1 GCA_009777575.1 Candidatus Cloacimonadota bacterium | reverse complement strand
TATTTTTTTTATGGATTTTATTTTCCATTACTTAAGAAGCACCATTCTTTTTACTTCTGTTATATTGTTTGTCTCAAATTTGTAGAAATAGACACCAGAAGCAACTCTATTGCCTCTTGTATTGTCTCCATTCCAGATTATAGAATATATCCCAGCTTCTTGGGTTTCATTCACTAAAGTTTTGACCAGCTGCCCACGAATGTTGTATATCCGCAAGCTCACATTTTCTTGCTGGGAAAGGTGGTACCTGATGGTGGTAAAAGGATTGAAAGGATTGGGGATATTCCCCTCTAAGAAAGTTTTTTCGGGGATTTCAGGAAGCTGATTATCATCTCCATTAAAAGAGACTACATGGAAACGGTCTCCATTTCCTAAATCTAACGATTTTGCTTGAAACACTTGTAATTCCTGATCTAAAACATTATAATTAGCTATACTACGAACTCCTGATCGAGAGCCATACTCAAAATACTGAAATTCTATATCAGCATCATCAAGGTCCATCCCGAGAATATAAGCATTGATCTGGACCATGTCACCCATAATTGGTTCAGCGCCTATGCAAAGAGAATTTACAAACATACCTATCTCTCCTATGCCCTCAATTGATATATCATCAGGCAGATAAACATATACAGGAACATAGTCTATTTGCTCTTCATATTCAAAAAAGGTTGCCATCGGGTGAACATATCTTTCAGTAGTGGCGTTTTCACTTATTTGCCATGTAAAATTTAATTCAACATCATTTTCTGCGACTAAAACGACAGTGTCCCCAAAATTCAAACGCGGATTAATTGCGGATGTCATCCAAGGTCCCTGACTTGCTCTTCTGCCAATAGTCCATCTCTGAGTTTGGATACTTATTAGCCAAGGATCTATTTCTTGAAGAGCATATAAGGGGCATTCACTTTGTTCTTTGAAATAACCAACCCATATCTGATTTTGAGAATTGATTGGTTCTATAGTGATAATATCCTCTTCATTCCCATATTCACCAGCTAAAAAGCCACTGACTATTATTTCTCTAAACTTACTCTGAAGCATTTTGATTTTGTATCCATGTTTGCTGTCAATAATATGATCATCATTGTATATCAAGTTTCCTGAAATATCAAATTCAATGAAACCTTCATTATCATTATACTTCCACTCAATGTATTGTAATACTCTATTTTGTTCTTCATCAAATAAAGAATTATCATTATATAGATGCAAATTGTAGTATAACTCATCAACAGGTCTATCATTGATGGTGCCTTGGAAAAGTTTGTCTATATAAGGAAATGAAATCCAGTGATAGTCTGCATTAATATCAACTGATGGTATTGGAGCAGGTGTTAATCTATGTCTGATATATCCGTGTGGTATTGTAGGTACTGCCCCTATATCTAACCTCGTTCCATCAAGGTCTTGATCCTCAGGGTCATCCAACCATTTTATTCCATTGTCATTGGTATCAGGATCTCCTGCATCAATGAGACCAGACTTGACAGTTTCTGTCCAGAGAGGATGGAATGTCTCTTCGTCTATTTCGGGGTCACCGTAGTATAAATAGTCAGTGGTAGCATTCGGTGGAAAATTCTGTTGATTGGGATTAACGAACCAGCTGTAATAAATCTCATTGGTAGCAGAGGGAATAAAAGGGTTTGTTAAAATAGCTCCAGAGAGGAGATTATTTTTCGATAATAGTTCGACATTGTGTTCAAGGAAATTATAAACTGGGTTAGAGCCGAAGAAAACATCGGTGTTGTTAATAAGTCGAATAGAGTTTCCATATAAGTTTGGAGAATCTTCAATGACAATACGGGAGTTTGCCTGAGTAGTACCCAATAGTCTCGTAGTGCTGAAAATATTCCGTTCAAAATTTAAGATATTAACATCGTTCTGGCTATTAACAACAATATCTTTTGCGTATAAAGGGACTGCCGCTAACTCTGTTATAAATTTATTGTTTTTAAAAATTAATTCATTATCATAATCCAGATAATTTTTAACAAAAAAAACATTGATTGTCTGAGCTGGTCTTATAACTGATTCATTTAAATATACACTTGTATCTTGATAAAAATTTGAATCTGATATCATGATATGCGTACCTATAAAATCAACTGCAGAGCCGACTCCTATATCGCTAGAATAGTTTCCATAAAAATCACTATGAGTGATGTGAAGCATTGCTAAAGAGCTTCTTCCAAAAAAGGAAACACCTCTTTTACCGTAAAATTCTGTATTTGATATTTCGAGAACATTATCATGCTCAGCATCGTAATAATAATTTATTCCTGTGGCTTCATATAGAGTGTTCAAGATAAATGTCAAATCTCTTAACTGAGGTGTAGCCATTGTTAAATTTAGAGCAACGAAACCATCTTTTGTAACATCAGGTTCAAATACAAGGTTTTCAAAGACAGTATAGTTGGTTACATCTGAAATTTCAAACCTACCTTTGATAGTTACTGGTGGATCTTTAGTTATGCCAATAAAACTTATGTCCTTTCCATTTAGGAGATATATTTCATCAGATTCTCCATAGACACCTGGGCTAGCATAGATTACTCCTCCTGAAGCACATAAATCTATCGCTTTTTGTATGTCATCTCCTGGATATACTTCTATAGTCGAATCCTGAACTAATATATGCAAGATATTGGATTTATTATTCGCATGATTCTCATCGAATCTGAAATCAATAAATGCGTGTATTTGATAAAACTCTGGATACGTAGGTGTCCATGATATTCTTACATCTCTGTAAGAAATATGTGATCCGCTCAGACCAAAATCAACACCTTGTGCTTCGGCGAGAATCATACTCCCATTCATAAGTTTAATTGAGTAATCATCTCCATATATTCTAGTTAATCCTATATTATATACTCTAAAAGTATATTCATAAGGTTTCGAAACATAAGCCAAAAGAGGTCCCTCTATATCACCAGCCAATAGATCAAAATCTAGAAAGTCTGGTTCTGTATAGTAGAAAGAAATTGTAGGACCAATAGAGCCAATATTGGTAATATCTAAAAAGCCAGGAAATCCATCTGACATAAAAGGTCTTGGTTCTGTGGTTTGGTTTATAGCAGTCCGTCCAGATTCCAATGAATAAAAGGCATTTTCTAAATCGCCATCCTCAGTTAATGTACCACCTGGTCTATAAATATACAATAAATCTGGGGGACCATAAGCGTTACCGTTTACAGCTTTTGTGTTAACTCTGTATATTAATAATCCTGAATCTTGTAGAGTTGAATCAGTCAATCCAGTGTCTTTGTTCCTATATTCAACGACATAGAATTCATCTGTATAGTATGGTGGATTTATCCTATAAGCATGATTGGTTTGAGAGATTGTAATCGGGCTGAGAGTATAGGTCCCACTTGTTGATAATATCGGTAATGAACTCACCCAATTTGTGTAATTCCATTTCATATACGCTGATATTGATTGGGGTGGATTTGATGTATGAGACATCGCATCCCAAGCTCCTATAGGTCTAAATGAATGTGGGGAAAGATATCTATAAAGATCTGGTAAACCAATACTATGAGCGAATTCGTGAACAAGGACACCGACTCCATTATTAGGTCGAATCATATGTTGTTCGAGATTTATATTATAGTCCATAACTTGCTTGCCATGAATAAATACATCAATTGAATAAAGTGTCATCATATGGGGCCATAGTATTATATTCCACAATTCTGTACCCTGTCCCTGATGAATATTACCTCTTATGACAAAGTTTATATTATCTACAAACCCGTCATTATTAGCATCGATGTTTAATATTGTTGGAATTTGGTTTTCTACGAACATAATAGCATCTGCGATGAGTTGATGCTCGCGTTCTATTCTTTCAGCGTGATTTTGGTATCCAATAGAATTTGATATTTCATTGTAAGGAATAAAATAATTTCTTGGATGTGTAGATTGATATGAAACAACATGATAATTCACTGGTATTGGAAAAAAAGGTGATTCTACAAAGAGTTGTCCATAAGATGCATCATAGAAATACTGATACATAGAATTCACATCAACTCCTTGAGCGTTGAACAAGTTTGTCATGGTTTGATATGTGGAGTCTTGAAATTCACTTTGATCTGAAAATCTTATAAATATCACTAAGTTTTGCACTACACCTGTGCTTGGCGTTTTTGAGTTTCTTGACTCAAACATTTCATCATACGGCAATCTCAGTTCTCGATACCTATCCTCAGAAATATTCTCATTAGGACTTATATTTAGAGTTTCTCTGCTGACGATATGGATTGGTTGACCTGTGGAGACTAAATCTCCATCTTCAGCAATAGCCCAACACCAAAAACCTGTGACTGGGTCGAGAATGATGGTAAAACCATCTTCATCATGAGCCCAATTGTGAAATTCATCTCCTGATAAAAACGCCTCAATCTGTGTTTCATCAGGCTGTGTCAATACAGTGGGAATATTTTCCAACCATGCTGCATTGAGAATAATAAATAAAGACATGAATAGGATAAATAGTATCCTATCCCTAATTACAAGAGTCTTTGCTCTCTTTTCGATGCAAATCAATTGCATAAAATCCTCCGAATTTGTTAATTTTGGACAAGATATAAAATGTAGGTACATTTGTCAAGAAAAAAGTGAAAAATATTTTTAGAGCAGGTAATGTATTTATAGATAATATCTTATGGGATTTATATTTTTTATTATGTATATTTTTCTCACTACACCCTCTCCCGAACAACAACTACGGCATTATCCATTTTCCTTCCTTGTCATTCTGAACGAAGTGAAGAACCTCTTTGTCATTCTGAACGAAGTGAAAGGTCTTAAAATTCTTAATTTTCTCCGTGTTTCTCCGTGTTCTCTGTGGTTGAATCTTTGAAGCTATAAACGAGATTGTAGTGGCTTATTGCATAAGCCTAAAGAACACACAGAGATTTGGCGTAAGCAATACGCCACTACAATCTCTCAATCATCTCAAGGAGATTTGGCTTGCAATACGCCACTACAATCTATCAATCATCTCAGGGAGATTTGACTTATGCAATAAGCCACTACAATTTTCAGGATCAAAAAAAAACTATGAGAGCCTTAAAGGCTCCCATAGTATATTGTTCAATTTGTCGTCTGTTTTGTCAGGTTGTGTGATTATGGACCAGGGATTGTTGCTCCTGTAGCGATTCTTACACCATAACCATCAGCTTCTGTTCCACCACGAAGGTTGATTCTTGCTGCTGCTTGGATTGCTGGATTCTGAACTGAAGTTCCTACTACACCTGCTGCTGTATCAGAAATAACTGAAAATACATAGCTACCAGTTGTGTTAAGATGTGGTCCAAGACCGCCAGTCCAGTCACGATTGATAAAGGCAACCATTTCTGGTGCGTTTGTAGCTGTTAAACCTACTGTTCCA
>WRLO01000139.1 GCA_009777575.1 Candidatus Cloacimonadota bacterium | reverse complement strand
ACGGTGAGGATCCACCCGTTCCCATTCCGAACACGGAAGTTAAGCTCATCAGTGCCGACGATACTTGGCTGGAGACGGCCCGGGAAAATAGGTCTTCGCCAACACTAATTTGAGCCTATTAAATTAGGCTCAAATATTCCTCAATAGCTCAGTTGGTAGAGCATGCGGCTGTTAACCGCAGGGTCGTTGGTTCGAGTCCAACTTGGGGAGCCAAAAAAGCGGAAAACCCTTGTAATAGCAAAGGTTTTCCGCTTTTTAATATTTATATATGTCATTTACCATCACCGCCAATAGCAATGTACTTTGATAATTTTGTCGTCAAAATTGTCGTCAGAATCACAAATACTAAAACACACTCATCTCAATCTCTCCCCTACCGAGGAAAGCGAATACAGCTTTATATACTGTTTTTTCGCTACCAATGAATCTTTCGCTATATCCTTTATCATTTATTTGTGCCATACCCTCGCTTAGTGCTTTCCTATACAACTCTTCCTTTATTTCAACACTTGCATCATTGGGGCAATTCTCATATTTAAACTCAAATATATAAGCGACATCTCCCAAATCCAACAATGCATCTATTCTACCTTTTGAACCTGATACTTCAGATTCTACTTTAAAACCCAAGACATTCATCACTGCAAAAAATATTGAATGGTAGTATGCTTCTAGACTCACATGGAGATTATATGGTATTGATGCAAATAACCTACGCAGCATTTCCAAAACTATCTGTAGATTCCCATTTCGTAAGGCTTTACCGATTTCGCGCCTTGAGGTTTCTACATTTGTATATCCGCTGTTCGTGAAAGCAGCAATAATATTTTTGTTAAAAGCTTCGTTGACCTCAAGGTTAGGTACCTCAAGTAAGTATATCGGCAAGTCACCATCAAACTCAATGCCTTTTATAGTTAGGTACCCTGATTGAAATAAAAGAGGTACAGCCTCAAGCCTATTGAAATCCGAGGCATCTAGCATAAATTCGCTCATTTCATAACTACCAATGTTGGAAAAATCATCGGGATTTTCCTTTATTAAGTCAATAAGAAAATTAGGACTACCGCTGGCGTACCAGAATGCGCCGAACCTTTCTTGTTTAAAGAAGCTAATAAGCGAAAAAGGGTTGATAACCTTGTCTATTCCGTTCCATGAGTAGCCATCGTACCAAGCTAAAATGCGCTCCTTGACATTGTCGTAATCATTGAATATTTCTAGTTTGCTTATACTCTCAATATGTTCCGAGAAAAATCCATCAAGGTCTCCGATGGTAATGCCACAAATATTAGCATACCTATCTGTTAGTGTGATATCTAACAAGTTATTTAGCTCAGAAAACACAGATGTCTTTGCAAATTTGGTAACACCGGTAATAAAAGTGAAACGTAAATGTGAATCTAAAGATTTTAGTACACCATAAAACTCCCTAAGTACTAGTCTGTTTTTTTCTGCTATACTAATATCGGTGATATGGTCGAGTATGGGTTTGTCATATTCATCGACTAAAACAACGACTCCTTGCCCATATTTTTTATTTAATAAATATATTAAATTAGCAAAAGCATCTGATGCAATATTGTCATTTAATGTTAGTTCCTCTTCAGTATAACAAAGATTTAAGTATGACAACAATGATTCTTTTAAATTATCGGGTGTTTCGCTAGAAATTCTGCTCATGTCAATCCTAATAACTGGATGTGGTTCAAAACTGTAGTCTGAATCATATATCCATAAACCGTTGAAAATCTCCTTTTCACCTTTGAAAACCTCTGCAATCGTATCGAGTAAGAGAGACTTCCCGAATCTCCTAGGGCGAGATAGAAAATAATAGCTTGCATTATTAACTAGGTCATATATATACTTTGTTTTATCAGCATATATATAGTTTCCTTCTATTATTTTTTTAAAGTTTTGTATACCAAGTGGAAGTCTTTTCATTCAACTCACCATCACATTCACAAACAAGATAAGTAAACCCAACTGTTTATTTACGATATCAATAGAAACAGACAACTGTAATAATTCAAACCTAGTATACATTACATCAAGAGCAATATCAATGGAATAAATCACACTTACGTAATTGAATCAGCGAATTGTAAAACAGCAACGCCAGCTCGAAAGCTAGCGTTGCTGTTTGTTATTAATCATGCATATTATACTCAGATTGTATCTAAAACATTGAGAGTTTTGTCTATTTATTATCGTAATGCCCCTTACATTGCATTATTTCGACAGTATTGTTGTTTTGGATTCTGTATACAATCCTGTCTTTTTCGTTGATTTCACGACTCCACCATCCTTGTAGATTACCTTTTAGTTGCTCAGGGTGTCCGATACCATCATTGCCATTTCTGACAATATCGTTAATTAGCTTGTTAATTTTTGTTAAGGTACGCCGATCTGTTGTCTGCCATTCGATATACTCTTTCAGACCTTGCATAGTAAAAGTAACGTTTTCGATATCGCTCATTCGTTACCTCCTGAATTTAAAAAATCAAGAGCTTTCTGAGGGATTTCTCCATTTTCCATAGCTTGTAATTCATCTAAAGTTAAGGATAAAGTCTCTCTGCGTTCAATTTGAGACAAAGATTCCATAAGCACTTTCATGTTGTAAGGATTAAAGTATTCGTCGTATTTTTCTTCTGCTTCAGTTTTTATTTTTATTTCAAACGGAATTGCTTGCTGTCGAATTGCTTGTCTGAAAAAGATATTTACCGCACCAGAAACAGAAAGTCCAAGCTTTTCAAATAAAGCTTCTGCTTCCTGCTTTATTTCCTTGTCAATCCGTATACTAATATTTGTTGTAGTTGGAGTACTCACTTTAAAATCTCACTTTCAAATATAATCAATGTATATACATTATATATAAAAATAATAGTGTATGTCAATACAAATATTATACTGTTATAATAATATAAATATATATGTATAAAAACTGTTTAACACTTAAAAAATATTCAACTTTTTTCAAAAAAACTATTGACAAAGATAATCAACAGTGGTAAAATACTAATAACATTAGCAATAAAGAGCGTTAAATGCTAGTGGCAGACAATAAGAACAGCGAATCTAATTAACCAAGTTAGACAACAATGAACAAAGAAAGGAATTACAAAATGGCTACTATTCTACTAAACAATACTACACTAACACAAAATATTGAAAACGAAAGGATGTACGATATGGCAACGATTACGACTAACAATTATTTAACTTTAATAAACAAAAACGAAAGGATGAACAATATGACTAACAATGTAATGACACTAAACAACAAAAAAAGCGGGAGCTTGATAGACCGCATCAGCGATTGGCTGCAGGAGCGCAGAAATACAATACGTGAAATGGCTGCAGAAGAAATGATGGAACTCTGCCAAGCGCAGGAACTGGGCATCGGCATAGGAGCGTACCTGAAGCAACTGCTAAAGAGAAAAAGCGAAAACCGTAATGCATTAATTCAGGAAATGGCGATGGACTACTACAGAGCCATAGAAGACGGTGTCGCCATTCCCACGCAAATGCAGCTACTAGACAATATTCAAGCTATCGCCGCCTGAGACACTGACAGCTAAAAATCATCTATCAATGCTTGTTAACCTGACATATTAGTTTTAAAGCTACCCATAGAAGACATCATACAACATTGTAACAAACCTAAAAACCGAACAAAAATAAACAGCAACGCCGACTCGAAAGCCAGCGATGCTTTTTTGTTGGATGAATTGCATTTTCTAATAAACTGTGAGTATTAGCAAAGGTTTTCCGCTTTTTATTATTTATATATACTGTTTAAAATCATCGCATATCGTGATGTACTTTACCGATTTTGTAGTCAGAATTGTAGTCAGAATTGTCGTAAGAATCGCAAATGCTAAAACACACTCATCTCAATTTCACCCCTACCGAGGAAAGCGAATACAGCTTTATATACTGTTTTTTCGCTACCAATGAATCTTTCGCTATAACCTTTATCATTTATTTGCGCCATACCCTCGCACAGTGCTTTTTTATACAACTCTTCCTTTATTTCAGCACTTGCATCATTGGGGCAATTTACATACTTAAACTCAAATATATAAGCGACATCTCCCAAATCCAACAATGCATCTATTCTGCCTTTTGAACCTGATACTTCAGATTCTACTTTGAAACCCAAAACATTCATCACAGAATAGAATATTGAATGGTAATACGCTTCCAGATTCACATGGAGATTATATGGAATTGATGCAAATAACCCACGCAGCACTTCTAGTATTGTGTGTAGATCACCGACTTGTAAAGCTCTACTTAGTGCTCGACTAGATGATTCCGCTTTCGTATGCCCGCTGTCTGTAAAAGCTGCAATAATGTTTTTGTTGAAAGCTTCGCTGACTTCGAGATTAGGTACATCCAATAGATATATCGGCAAGTCGTTATCATATTCTATGTCTCGAATTGTAAGATAACCTGACTGGAATAAAAGTGGTACAGACTCTAACTTATTGAAATCAGAAGCATCAAGCATATATTCGCTCATTTCGAAGCTTCCGATGTTGGAAAACTCATCAGGATTTTCTTTTAGCAAGTCTATCAGAAATCTGGGGCTACCGCTAGCGTACCAGAAAGCACCGAACCTTTCCTGTTTAAAGAAGCTAATCAGTGAGAAAGGGTTGATAACCCTGTCTATACCGTTCCAAGAGTAGCCATCGTACCATGCAAGAATCCGCTCTCTGACATTGTTGTAATCGGTGAACCTGTCAAGTCGAGCAAGGCTCTCGATATGCTCTCCGAAAAATTCGTCAAGGTCATCAGCCGTTATCCCACAGACATTGGCATATCTATCCGTAAGCGTGATATCTAGTAGGTTATTGAGTTCCGAAAAGACAGAAGTTTTTGCAAATTTAGAAACTCCAGTAAAAAAAGTAAACCGCAAGTACGGGTCCATAGATTTCAAAATACCAAAAAAACTCCTGAGTACAAGCCTGTTCTCATCGGCTGTTTTTATGTCTGTGATATGGTCAAGTATAGGTTTATCATATTCATCTACAAGAACAACGACGCGCTGCTTGTATTTTTCACACAGAGCATCTATTAGGCGCTTAAATAGATTTGCTGGCTCTCCCCCGCTTAATATAATTTGCTCCTTTTCTGCTATATGGGTAACTTCCAAGGAAAGGGAGTTTTCCAAAACTTGGCTGTTTTTATTTGGAATATTGCTCATATCTATCCGAACAACTGGATGAGGCTCAAAACCGTAATCCGAACCATAAATCCACAAACCATTAAAAAGTTCCTTATCTCCCATAAACACTTCTGCAATAGTATCGAGAAGTAGAGACTTCCCAAACCTTCTCGGGCGTGACAGAAAATAATAACTAGCGTTATTCAACAGGTCATATATATATCTAGTTTTGTCTACATATATATAGTTCCCTTCGATG
>WRLO01000138.1 GCA_009777575.1 Candidatus Cloacimonadota bacterium | reverse complement strand
TAATCTCTCTGCAATCATCGAAGATCCTTATACTGAAGCTGAAGAATTGCTGGCAATACTTGACCAAGCATGGTGTATCCTGAAATTGATGGATTTGGGACTACGCAGCATGCCAGAAGGGGCTGTCTTTCAATCTATGACCCACAGAGAATATCGTGAACTGGAAAAAGAGATTTTTGCGAGAGTTTATGGACTGGAAAATAAAGAAGAAGAAACCGAAAAATTGCCAGAGATATATGAATTGTCTCTACAAAATTTTCCCAATCCCTTTAATCCAGATACGACGATATTGTTTACTATACCCAATGATAGTATAACCAACCTGGAAATATTCAATATCAGAGGGCAAAAGGTTCGAACATTAGTAAATGAATTTTTACCTAAAGGTCACCATGAAGTTATCTGGAATGGAGAAAATGAGTATGGGCTTCCAGTAGCGAGTGGGGTATATTTTTATAAACTTCAAGCAGATGAACAAAGCCTCACCAGAAGGATGGTGTTGTTGAAATAATTGAGAATTAAGAATAATCAATTAGCCACTCTCGTCGTTGCGAGGCCCCTTCTATGAACCTACCTCCGAAGCAATCTCCGTGCCACTATCCCGCATCTCGTCGTTGCGAGGATCCTTCAATTAACCTCCCCCCAAAGCAATCTCCGTGTCACTATCCCTCATCCCGTCGTTGCGAGGTCGCTTCAATGAACCTCCCCCCGAAGCAATCTCCGTGTCACTATCCTCATCCCGTCGTTGCGAGGTCGCTTCAATGAACCTCCCCCCGAAGCAATCTCCGTGCCACTATCCCGCATCCCGTCGTTGCGAGACCCCTTCAATGAACCTCCCCCCGAAGCAATCTCCGTGCTACTATCCCCTATCCCGTCGTTGCGATGTCCCTTCTATCACCTCCCCCCGAAGCAACCTCCGTGCCACTATCCACTATCCGTCGTTGCAAGGTCCCTTCAATGAATCTCCCCCCGAAGCAATCTCCGTGTCACTATCCTCATCCCGTCGTTGCGAGGTCCCTTCAATGAATCTCCCCCCGAAGCAATCTCCGTGCCAATATCCCTCATCCCGTCGTTGCGAGATCCCTTCAATGAACCTCCCCCCGAAGCAATCTCCGTGTCACTATCCTCATCCCGTCGTTGCGAGGTCACTTCCTTGAAACTCCCTCCGAAGCAATCTCCGTGTCACTATCCTCATCCCGTCGTTGCGAGGTCACTTCCTTGAAACTCCCCCCGAAGCAATCTCCGTGCCACTATCCTCATCCCGTCGTTGCGAGGTCACTTCCTTGAACCTCCCCCCGAAGCAATCTCCGTGCCACTATCCCTCATCCCGTCGTTGCGAGGTTCCTTCCATGAACCTCCCCCCGAAGCAATCTCCGTGCTACTATCCACATCCCGTCATTGCGATGTCACTTCAATTTTTTCATATTTATTATGTTATTTTGAGTAAATATAAAAAATATTCTCAAATAATAATTCCTTATTATATCAATTTTTTATATGATCATAAAATATTCATTATAAATCTCTTTGTTTTTTCATAAAAGTGTTGACAAAAAACAAGAGTTAAATATTTTTGTCCGATAAGTGTTTTTTTATTTATTTTGAGTATAATCAAACGAGGAGGTATTTATGCCAAAGAGCGTTAAAAAGCTAATTTTAATTATTATTTCTCTTGTGATAGCTTTATTTAGTTTAAGCTGCACAAGTGAGAAATTTACCGAACCTGAACCTCAAGACTGGATATCTGGTGAGTTTTACGCAAAGCTAAATGAAGATATCAAAGACGATGCTCTTGAAGAATTTTTACTGTCTTATTCTGAATATAAATTAAAAACCATATTCCATGACAGATTAGGAAACCGTTTTCGTTTTTCTTTTGATCATGAAAAGATTAACGAAAATATTATGGAGATATGAGATGGGATTAAAAAGAAATAATATTTTTTTCATAGCATGGATTTTATTGATAATATTCACTGTGATAATTTCGATGTGTTGCACAAAGAGCGGCCCATTTACCCCGCCACCACCTGATAATAAAGATGATTATTGGAATCATTTTCTTTTTAAGGATAACACTTTTGTAAATTTTATCACCAACGCCACTGTTGTGGATGATTTGTTGATTTGTACTGTTGATTGGGGGATTCTTATGTTTGATGATTTAGAGTCCGGAGATGCAATTCGCTATAAAGAATTACCTCGGGTCTCTGTTGGGTATGATAATGTCCCTATTCTTTCTCATGAAATGATAGGCTATGTAGCTAAAAACCGTAATGATCTGATACTTTTTAGTAATTATCAGTGGTATGGTGGTGGAGCAGACGGTATAAAATGGAATCAACTTGGAGAAGAATTTATAGGATGGTCTTTTATTCTTGATTTACCATTTCAAAATACATTTGGAGCAATAAACAGCCAAAATCGGTTTGTAGGTATGATTACAAATCGAGATCTTGTATATTGGGCTGAAGATGTGAGGAATTATGCAATTTACGCTGATACAGATATAAATTATATGGGAACGACAATAGTTACTAATGTAGGGTACTGGGATATTCCCTCAATGCTCGGAAACAGGCTAAGTGTTCTCGATATTTTTGCATTTAAAGATAAGTTTTATATCTCATATTATAGGACAAACGCTCCTAGTATAGCTTCTTATTATGCTGAGATATCTGTGGATGGAACAATACGAGAATTTAGAGATCCATTTGTAGACAGGAATATGGTTATCTACAAATTTTTTGAATATCAAGGTGTTTTATTTGCTCATACTAACAATCAAATAATTAAATATACAATGGATGGTGAAAATTGGACACCACTTTTTGTATTGACACCAGCAGTAAATACTTTTAAAGAAATTGACCAATATATCTTTATTCATAGAGCGGACAATATCATTGTTCTTGAAGATTTGATAGATGGAGTAAAGGGATACAGATTGCCAAAAGAAAATATGGCAGGCGTTGCCATAAGGTCAATAAATAAATTCCGTGATGATTTAGTCATAGCTACTACTCATGGAATGTTTTACAAATCATTCGAAGAAGTTATGAATGATAAAGAATTGGTTTTTACTCTCGAAAGAGGGATTTTAAATCTTGAAGGAGACTTTTAACATGAAAAAAATTATTTTTCTACTCGCGTTGTTTACTGTCTGTACTCTAAATGCAATCGATGTATGGATACATGACGCTGGAAACCCTGCAAACAATCAAGGTGATTGGACTGCAAGATATTGGAGAATTATGAACTCTATAGAGCCTGACACCTTTGAATCACCATTCTATAGCTATCTTTATTCGAATTTAGATTTTTTGAATCATGGAGCTAACTCAGATTTTAATGAGACAGATGGATGGAGATTAATCCAACTTTATTTAGGAAACAGTATACTAAGTGATCATCCTAACCCCTTTGTTATTTTGTACAATGAGAACACGGGAATCCTCAGATATTTTTTCCGAAAAAAAGAAATTATTGAACATCACAATACTGCTATAGCTCAACTAAGTGTATCAACTAATACAGGTATTCTTGCATCTGTTCATACAGACACAGGTATGTCTCTCGCTCTTGATAGAAGAAATGAATTTATATCAGTGCCAATAATGAAAATAATCGAAGGTTACATGGATCAATGGAATTTCGCAGACTTTTATTTAGCTTACGATGATGCAGTTCCTTTGCCGACAGACAGGCTTCGTTTTGATGCAGCGGTAGTAAATGTGTACAATTTAAATCTGGATATTTTTCTATCATCAAAAACGGAACATACAGTTATTAACGCCCAAACCAACAATACTTCAAGTCTATTTTCCATAGGCAGAACAATAACAGATTATCTAGGATTGGGCAATTCACTTAGAGATGGAATAATAAATTTACAAGATGATCTTGGTAATATGGGTGGTGCTACAACTGGGTTTACCAATTTTCTAAATACAGGAGTATCTGCATTAACTACTTGGGGTATAGTTCCCTCTCTTCCTTATGTGAGTTTGTTTGCAGGTATTTTAAATGTCTTTTCAGGAAATAGGCATGGCGTCAGTACAAGTATGACTACTCATACATTTACTAGTGAAATTACCGGCAACATTACAGGCACGATGTCAATAGATCATTCAATAGTTAGTTTTACAATGGCTATACCAAGCCCACATCCTAGTAATGCAAATATCCAGTCTATGTACCAAGAAACTCTTGGGATTATAAATGTTGATAATTCTCCAAAGGTAGAAAAATGGGTGCAGACAAACTCGGGGTATACTTCATATCGCTATAGATTAAAAACAGAGCCTATTGAATGGAAAATAAATCCCCTATCTGATCTCGCAAATGACACCAGCAATATCGCTGTGCAGGTATCATACAGTTTTTCTGTAATAACTGGAAGACC
Organism: Candidatus Cloacimonadota bacterium; assembly: GCA_009777575.1. Lineage (GTDB taxonomy): Bacteria > Cloacimonadota > Cloacimonadia > Cloacimonadales > WRIO01 > WRLO01. The sequence goes on along the minus strand of WRLO01000138.1, from coordinate 1,204 downwards.
GCTGACAAACAATTCCTACAAAGACTTTATAGCTATAGGAGACAATGATTTCATAATTCATTACAAGACAAGTTATGACACCAATAATTATCCTATCTATCATTTCTATACACATTTTCTTGATTATGAATTAGCAAATAATATGCTTATAGTCGCAAACATAGTGGATATTACAGATTTTGCTGTGAAACTAAAAGCTGTTTTTCACAATATGGACCCTTCTATAGAGCCTTATGTCTATATTTCAAACCTAAAGCCTACTATACTGCCCCCAACCAACACCAATACCCAATGGACAAGCATTGCTACTCAAAGAATTAAGCACTTAACTAACAACGCCATTTTTTCGCCTAGCAATAATACCAATCAAAATGGAGAATTAGAGCTTGGTTATCACTTTATAGTAGATCATGGAGCTGATGTCATTATTTCATACTCACCAATAGTTCCTCTCAATATACCACTGTATACAAATGATTCTTTCGGATTTACTGTCCGGAGTGGTCGTTTATATATTGGTGTTCCTAGCATTTCTACTCCATTAGGATATTTAAAAGCCATAGGTGAACACTCCTTAATAGAAATGGGACCTGTAAACATAACCCCAAATTCATTAGGCTTAATAGAGGTGACTGATGGTGGAAAATTAGTAATCGATAGTGGATCTATCAATTTCGGTAATATTAAAATTGTTGCCGATGGTGCTCATTCTGAAATTCATCTAAATAGGATACAAAACACGGTTTATATGAAAAATATTCATATAACTAATGGTGCCAAACTGTTTATAAATGGCACCAATGTAGACATGACAGATGGATCTATTACTATTTCAGGCAACAATAGTAGTTTATATATAGTAAACTCGAGTAGTGTGACACTTTCTGGTATAAACAGTGCAATGACACTCTCAGGCCTTTCCGCTATCACCATATCCACCAATTCCCATCTAAATCTCCAAAACAACAGCACATTAATCATGAACGATTCCTCAAATATGACATTAAACAATGGACATTTGAGTTTTCATGATTCTACGCTAAATATGCGATATGACTATGAATATTTTGATTTCATGGGACGAATCGGTATATTGATGAATAACAACAGTACATTGACAGCAAACAACAGCAATCTTTATGTTTCAAATCGCTCTGATATCATATCAACAAATTCTGAAATAAATATCCTCAACAATAGCTCG
>WRLO01000137.1 GCA_009777575.1 Candidatus Cloacimonadota bacterium | reverse complement strand
GAGGGGAAAGAGAGTTGCAGATATAATATTGAAAAATAGAGAGATACAGAAGTAAATTTTTTCACTTATCCATAAGCTATCCACAATTTATTTTTCACTACTGACCAACTAAAATCTATTTTATGAAAAAAAATCACCTAATTCACAAAATCTTGAAATATTAGCTCCATATTTCTCCATTATAGCTAGTTTAAATCAATTTTAGTCAAAAATGTATCCCCTTTCATAAATTTACGAGGCTTAGGACAAAACCTACCCCCTATCGATAAATATGTTCATAAAACATTATTAATTCAATAGCTACATAAACAAAAACAAATTAATCGGTCAGTAGTGAATGAAATAATTTTTTAAGGAATAATAATTAGGTGGTTCACATCACCATCAACACTTAACAATCTTTTTATTGAAAACAATGCTGTATTTGTAAATCTTTCCATACCCTTCTATTTTCAAATTGTGGTTATATTCCTTTTGGTTTATTTGTTCAAGACCTTTTTGAGCTTAGTTTTTCAGATTTTTGATAACTTCCTCCTTAACTCACCCATGCAAAGAGGAGCGAAATTTGTAATGTTAAAATCTCAAAAATCTATTGACACAAAACTTTATATCAAAATAATGGCACAGATGTTCACTTTTTTATGGTAAAAAATCATTATAGGGTGCAAAAAATGATTTTTTAAGACACTAGAAAAGAGTCTTTATGTTATGTATCAACTACTGATAGAAATACTTACAGTTTTTCTGAATTACATAGACAGAAATATTGTCATTATACTAAAACGATGTGTTTTAATATAGTCCAAATATTTGTTGGTTTTGGGGTTCTATGTGTCTTATTGATTTGTAACTTGCAAATTGTAATATATAATTTCAAAAAAAGGAGTTTTCAATGATAGAACAAATGGTAAATATTATCTTAGATATATTTTCACAAATGGGTTATTTAGGAATTGTTGTTTTAATGACCATCAGTTACTCTTTTATACCTTTTTCTTCACAGGTTGTGATACCTCCAGCAGCATATCTTGCTTCTCAAGGCGAATTAAAGCTATATTTAGTAATATTTTATGGCACTTTGGGTGGAGTTTTGGGTGCTTTATTTAATTATTTTTTTGCATTATTCTTTGGTAGAGTAGTGATTTACAAAATAGTCAACACACGCATTGCAAGACTTTGTAGATTAAACCCAGAAAAGATACAAAGAGCTGAAGATTATTTCGTAAAACATGGGAAAATATCTATATTCCTCGGATTATTGATACCAGCGGTCCGACAATTGATTTCACTTCCAGCTGGACTAGCAAAAATGAACTTAGCTATTTTTATACCTCTAGCAATCATATCAGCATTGATATGGAATACATATCTCGCTCTGTTAGGGTTTTATTTTGGAGAAAATCAGGATTTTATATTTAAAAATATTAAAGAAATATCACTGTGTCTTTTAATTATTGGAGCTATAATAAGTTTATATTTAGTTTTCAAAAGAAAAAAATAAAGATATATAAATATTCTGTCTTAAAATAGCGAGGCGTTAAATATTCTGTGTTTTTGCAGTATTTTTACAGCATTGGTTGCCGCTCCTACTCTAACATTGTTCGCCACATTCCAGAATAAAATTGATTTATCATCGCCTGCGTATCTGAGACGAGAAACATGTGAAAGATTTGAGTCTCCAACCTCAAGAGGAGTAATATAATTTTCTTCGTATAAAACTGCATTACTTTGCGAGAGGGCGTATTTTATCTCTTCAAGACGGACTTTTTCTTCAAATTCGATATAAACGGATTCTGAATGTCCATAAATCACTGGAACTCTCACTGTTGTGGCTACAAGATTGAAATTTGTGATATTTAAAATTTTTTTTGTCTCTAAAGTCATTTTTGTTTCTTCATGACAGTATCGCCCTATATTTAGGGATGTATTATGAAGAGATGATTCTGTTTCTGTAGAGTTAAATTCTCCTATCTGAGGTATTATATTTAAGTCTATCTGTTTAGGATAAACCTTTGCATCTGATAATCCGTTTCTTTGGTTTTGTAATTCAATTATTCCAGTTCGACCTGTTCCAGAAACCGATTGCATGGTAGTTACTACCACCTTTTTTATCTTTTTGTAGTCATTCAACGGTTTTAAAACTAAAACAAGCTGTATAGTTGAACAATTGGGATTTGCTATGATACCTTTATATGATTTTAAAATATCTCCATTTACCTCTGGAACGACAAGCGGAATAAAGTCTATCTGTCTAAAAGCAGATGAATTATCTATTACTGTTGCTCCAGAATCTACAGCATCCTGAGCAAAATCCTTTGAAATGGCGCCCCCAGCTGTAAAAAATACATAATCATAGTTTTTTTTAAAAGAATCATTATCAAATCCATTAATTCTATATGAGTTATTTTTTGATTTTATGATTGTCCCTTTGGATTTGAAAGAAGCATAAAGATCTAATACATCAAATTTTACTTCAAACTCTTCAAGACAAGTCAAAACCATTCGACCTACCTCGCCTGTTGCACCAATAATAGCTAATTTCATTTTTTCCTCAAAATAATTATTTGTTTTTTATACTATAGGTTTTCCTATGTTCCGGACACATTCCGTATTTTAAAACCAATTCTATATGCTTTTGAGTAGGGTATCCTTTATGTTGTTTAAACGCGTATTGAGGGTATTTCCTGTCGAGTTCGAACATGATTTGGTCTCTGGTAACCTTAGATAAAATCGATGCCGCAGAAATAGCAGAATACAACGAATCGCCTTTCACGATAGATTGACAAGGAATTGTCATCGCTACAGGGGTTTTATTTCCGTCTATCAAGGCTATATCTGGTTTTATTTTTAGGCTTTCTACACATATTTTCATCCCATATAAAGTTGCTTGTAAAATGTTCATTCTATCGATATCTTCAACTGAAATTACCTTTATAAAAAAATCAACAGCGTTTGTTATCACCCATTCATACAAAATCTCTCTCTTTTTTTCTGTCAGTTTTTTTGAATCATTCAAAATCTCATGATATGAATCTTGCTTCAATATCACAGAAGATACTACTAAAGGTCCTGCTAAAGGACCTCTGCCAGCTTCATCAACACCTGCAATTAGTTTAAAATTACCAAAATCGAGTTTTTGTTTTTCAAATATGTTCATAAAATTTTTCTTAAAAATTAATATATAAATCTTAAACTAAATTCAAGAATAATGTTTCAAATTACACTAATTTAGTTATCTTACATGCAACTTTAAAATGTCCTCGTATATTCAATGTCTAAGTTTCAGCCACCAGTCAAGTATGAATAAACATAGCAATAATAACCTTTCACCCCAATATGCAATTTAAAGATTGACACTACGGTATTTGTTATCCTATTATTTTATCTGTTATCTTTTATTTTCATATTTTTCAATCTATATATCGATTTTAAATATTTTAAAGGCTAAATCAAAAATATTTTTATTTTTTATTGATTCCAAAGCAGAATGAATAAATTCAAAAGCACTATCCCCCAATTTATCTTTATATTTTATAGCTTGTAATAATAGATCCAATTTGTCTATATCATTTACAAATATAGATTCAGGAGTCTCTTTTGATTCAAATTCATGCCAAAGATTTATCCAATCATCACAATGAGCTATATTAATAATTTCTTTATCCTTGTTTTTGAGAGTGTCACCTTGAAAACTAAAAATCTGTTTTATGGCATCAAATTCTCTCAAAAACTTATCCTTTTCAGAAACTCCATCAACAGTGGTAATATCTCCAATAATTGACTCACCTAAATCATGAACAAGGCACATTTTTAGGACTTTAGCTACATCTAAGTCTGGAAAATCCTTTAATAAAGAAATCGCGAGCCAAGACATGCTAAATATATGACCAGCAACATTTTCGCAATCAATTTCTGCAACTCCTCTTAAAAGCCAACCACGCCTGCGTAGATGCTTTAATTTATGTAAATAGTCATAAAAAGTTAATATATTTTCAGCGTCTGACATAAAAAACTTCCTTTCTACAATATTTCACCGACTAAATCGTAAATTAAAGAAAATAATATTTTCACTTTAACGATGTCACCCGGCAATATTTTATTTTTTTTTATGGTATTAATTTTTTTTATGTTTTTTGAACGAACAAGTATTAAAACCCTACCATCAATCTCAGGGGCATCTAAGTATGATCTACCATTAAATACATGAATAAACTCATCTCTAAAACCTTTCATAAGTTTTCCATGTGGGGTAGTAGTGTCTATAGGCGAAAACTCTTCTGGTTCAATTTTTTTATCTATAATCACATCAAGAGTTTTCCCAACAAAATCACTTAATAAAATCCGAGAAATTGACATTTGATTAAACATCAATGTATCCTTTCTTTTTTGAGCAGTTTTATCTAACACTTTTCTTGGTAAATGAATAGCAGGAGTGTCTTCTTCTTGGGAATAAGCAAAAACCCCGAGTCTAGTAAATTTAAAATCGTTAATAAAATTTTCCAGCTCAGCAAAAAATAATCTTGATTCTCCCGGAAAACCTGTGATAAAAGTGGTTCTGATAGCACAATGTGGAAATGTTTGTCTTAAAAAGTTGAGATTTTCTATGATAGTTTCTTTGTCTATTTTTCTATTCATAGCCTTTAGAATACTGGAATTGATATGTTGAAGAGGAATATCAAAATAAGGCAGTAAAGTCTTCAAATCTTTAAAATCTTCAATCATTTTTTTTGAAAGATGAGCAGGATGCAGATATAAAAGCCTTATCCAAGGAAATAATTTCATTTTTTCAATTTCTTTCAGAAGCTCTATGAGCATTGATTTGCCATATAAATCATACCCATATTTTGTAGTATCTTGAGCATTGATGATGAGTTCTTTGACTCCTTGATCGGCAAGATATTGAGCTTCTTTGAGCAAGTTTTCTAATTTTTCTGATGTAAGTTTTCCTCTAATGCTTGGAATAGTGCAATAAGAACAATGATTATCGCACCCATCGCTGATTCTAAGATAAGCATAATGTTCTGGAGTTAAAATTTCTCTTTGAGAGTTTATTTGAATGGTAGATTTTGTTTTTTTTTTTAGTACCGTTTTTAAATGTTCAAAATCTTTTAAATCGATCCATACATCAACCTCTGGAATCTCGGTTATTAAAGATTCTTTATATCTTTTAACAAGACATCCTGTTACTATAAGTTTTTTTAAGTTTTTTTTTTTTAATTCAGCAGTATCAAGAATAGTGTTTATAGCTTCTTCTTTGGCATCTTGAATAAAACCACAGGTGTTAATAAGGATTATATCAGCATATTTTTTATTTGATGTATGCTTATACCCTAACTGTAGGAATAAAGAGAAAAACTGCTCACTATCCACAAGATTTTTTGAGCAACCTAAACTGATAAGAAAAAATTTTTTCAAAGTATATCCTCCTCGATATATAGATAATGCTGATACTAAAATGTATAGAAATATAAAAGTTTTTAAGAGTAGAATCGGGTAGGAGGTCACTCATTAATTGGGTGACCGTCCTCCCACACCACCATACATACCGTTCGGTATATGGCGGTTCTTTAGTTTACATCAGTAACTTTCATGTAGTAATCATAAAAGAATAAAT
>WRLO01000136.1 GCA_009777575.1 Candidatus Cloacimonadota bacterium | reverse complement strand
TAAGTTTATCCCAATATCCTCTTTGAAATTTTATTTTGCCATCAATAACATTAAAAAAGCCACAGCCACGAAATCCTTTTGGATCTTTCCATTCTAAGATTCCCCAATCTCCATCTTCAAAAATATTTTCTACAATACATACCATTTCGCCTCTAGAAAATTCGTTGCAGAACATTTTATATATATTTTGTTTTCCGTCCACAGGTTCATTTGCAACTTGATGATTAACTGCGTTTTCATGATATAAATCAGAAATCTTCTCAGCATTTCCTTGATTAAATAATTCAACCCATTTTTCTATCAATTGTTTTGGTTTCATATTTCCTCTTTCATTCACAATGATTTTTCTATTTTCTTGATAACCATTTTGTTGTAGAGCTTTTTTAGAACAGTAACATTGGATGCAAACTTTATAAAAGACTTTTTTGCTGAACTTGCTTGGCAGTAAGTCTTTCTTGGTTTTGGATGAAGTGCTCTGCATTTTTCACAATCACTATAGATCGGTCATTCCTTATGGGCACACGGACAATTCTATCCCTAAAAAACCATGTTCACATCCTATATTTTTATTTTTCTAAACTAAATTCTTTATATTTTCAATTTCATCCCGAAGGGATCGATCGCTATGTAGAAAACGATTGACCCCACACACCCAGCATGCCGAAGGTATGCAACAATAAATATACATATTCTATATTTTTGGTCCACACCTACGGCATGGAGATAGGGGGAGGGTTTTGAAATTGCTACATAGCGATCGATCCCTTCGGGATGGAGCAGAATCTCAATATATTGTATAAGCATAAGGTAATTTTCTGACTCCACCATGAGAACTTGAAGTCACAATTTGTGACTTCAAGTTTACAAAATTAAATTCATCTTTAGTAAGCTGAAAATGAAAATCTGGTGGAAATCTATCTGCATTTCTTTTTACTGTTTGATTTAAAACCTTAACAGGAACTTCATACAACACCGCCAAATCTCTATCCAACATCACTTGCATTCCCCGAATCGTAAAAATTCGAGCCTCTATTTCGCTTGCCACTAATACAACCGAATCAGTCAAGAGCCACCTCCATTTTTCTAAAAATCCATACTGCAGAAATATAGTTCATAAAATCCATTATTTTAAAGTTATTTTTTTTGATAGTGATTTTGCTTGTATACATTTTTTATTCTTATCTATCATTGTTTCTCACAAACAACAATATATTCCCACATCATTGTGTTTACAGTCTTTCCAGTTTCATTAGTTGGAGAATTTCTACAAGGCATAGATTTATTACTTAATGCTCTTTCGTAGGTTATTAAATGTTTAAAACCGTTTTCTTCAAATTTTTCTGCTATAAATTGGTCAGTAGGTAATAAGACATTTTTTACTGTCCGATTTCCTACAACATAAACTGATTTACCACCATTACATACAGATTTGGCTACTTGTTGAATGGATGTATTTAAGTCTTCATAAAAAGAGGATACTTCTAAAGCTCGCTTACTATCAATCTTATTAATTTGAGTTATATAATCACCTATTAATCCTTCTGGGATACAATGTTTTGGCTTATTACCACCCATCAACATGCCATCTATTTTGCGGGCATAGTTAAATCCCATCCATTCGTTAGAAAGGGTAGAAAACTGTCCATAAGCTACTGTTGTTCTACTATCTCCGTAAGGTGGACTAGTTAACACTACATCAAAGCACTCATCGTGTGTATTAAAAGCAGAATATTTAACATCAACTTTGACATGATCTTTTAATTTTGGAAAATAACAATAGTTATATATCAATATCGTTTCGTTCAGTTTATTTAGGTAAACACTAATAACATCAGGGTTAAAATGTAACAAATCTTCTGATTTCATACGAAAGAGTTTAAACTCATTATTTCTTGTGTAAGAGCATTCTCTTACAGTTTCAGAAAAAGGTATATAAAAAAAGTCTCTGATATTTATGTCTTTGATATTATCTATACAGTGTTTTATCAAAGCGAGTTTATTGATAACCTCTTTTGAAAACCAAAACTCAATGTTAGTAATTTGGGGAATACTCAATGATTCTGAATATTTCTCGTTTTTTAGCAAATCAAAAATATTATCTCTAAATGATGTTTTTTCACTCAGCAGATTTTTAGGAGCTATTTTTGTAAATTTAACTTTCGATATCAACACAGCTAAAGGATTTATATCGTATCCATACATTTCCGTTAATCCACATTCTAAACCACTTGCAAATGAAGAACCAGAGCCACAATATGGGTCTAACAATGCCCCGTTTTTTATTTTTAGTTCCTTTAGAATCTCTATGCCTATTTGTGGTAACATTGTAGCAGGATATTTATGTAAGTTTGGATAAACTGATGCATAGGATTGTCCTGTAAAATCATATTTTTTATTTCTTTCAACCTTGTACATAATTAAAGCACCTCATTCACAAATTTTGGTAATGTGGACATTTTATCAATGAAATCGGAGTCAATATTTTTGGCGATAAAGGATTTATCAAAAAATTTAAACATCCCTCTATGTTGAGGATTGTTTATCTCGTTATAAAAATTAACAGTAGCAAAAGCTACCAAAGGTATTTTATCAGGCTTGTATTCTATATTATATTTTTCTTTAAGTGGATTTTCACTGCTTGCAATTTCCATTAAGAGCTTCCATTTGTATGTTTGCCCTGCTCTTTCTCTTAGTGATGTTTTTAAAGACAAAATCATACATTTTTTGAGAGTATTGTCTTCATTTAGAGAATAAATCACAATATCACAATCAGGTTTTTGAGTTTGTCCATCTACATTTATAAGTGAAATTTCTTTGAATGATGGTACTTGAGACAGTTTGCTGGTGATAAAAATATCGTTTCGAATACTTTCGATTTCTTTATTTTTTAGGAATATATAGATCAATGCTTGTGAAAATGAGTTTCCAGCGATTGATTTCAAGGCTTGTTTTTCATCTTTAATTTCACCCCTCTTTTTGCGTTCTTTTAAATAACCATCTACATAAGATTTTGCATCATTTAATATATTATACAATTCGTCAAATACTAATGAATGAGCCAGCTCTTTATTACTATGTTTCTTTATAAAGATATCAATAAAAGATATTGTCTTTTTCATGTACAATGTTTCTTTAATATCTTTTAAAACCTTTTGTTCGTGTTTATTAAGCATATCTCATACTCCTTAAATTGCATAAAGCCAAAATATAAAACCCTTAAAATTTGTCAACACATCTTTAATAATTCTGTTTTCATTAAAAACTAATCGTCATAAAATCTTGTTCCGCATTTCGGACATATTTCCTCATCTGATTTAATTTTAGTATCACATTTATCACATTTAAATGCATATCTATCAACCTGAAAACCACATTTATGACATGATTCAACATCATCGTCTAGAATAGTTTTACATCTTTCACAAGCCAGCATATATCCGTCTTTAGTTTCAACAAAATCTTTCTGCTCATTTTCTTCATTGTCATCATTCAAGATGTTCGGGATTTCTTCACATTCACTTTCTGGTGCAAGTGCTTTTTTTATAGTTTCTCTTTGTCTCATACTTAATGCTAGAATTTTTGTAGCATGTTTTAGATGTTCTTCTATTTTTAAGAATATGCAAAGAATGCCATTCCAAATAATAACTAGGATTATACCAGCTATCCAAACTAATAACCCTAATAATAAACTTTCATTCATTGTGATTATCCCCAAAACTAAGACAGCAATTATTTCTATCACTATAAGAATTGAGATAATATCACGAAACCATTTTGCTATAGTATCTATCATGTTTTTCCTCCTTTATGGTATTATTGCACTTTTCGCCTCGCTCCATCTCTCAAGATTACCACGAGCATTTTGCCAAATATTGCTGGTTGCCACTTTTAAAACTGCCGTTGACATTTGAGCTTCATTCCTTTTTGTGGTTTGTGCTCGTGTCGGGTCTGCTGGGAACTCTTCCTGAATGTCTCGAACCCATGTAGAGAACACATTTATTCGTTCCTTAAAATATTGTTTTTCATTTATTAATACGGAACTCGTAAATGCGTTCCCTACATAAATGTTACCTTTGTCCAATATCGCATGGATATTCTTTGAAAATGCAGCAAATTGAGCTGCGTTTTGTGGTATGTAATCAGACATACTTTTCTTCTCCTTTATGTTTTTTTTGATTTATTTTGTAATCAGAAATGTTTCGTATCACTCTAGAAACATTTCGCATTCCTTCAGAAAGGTTTCCCATAACTTCAGAATACTTTCTAGCCAAACGAGAAATGATAGAAAATGAATTTGATTTGAATGATTTTGTGAATTTTATTGAATAAAAAGCGGCGTTGTTTGGGGCAATCCGTACCGTCATTCGCCCCGAATGACTATTATATTTTGTGAGAACTTTTCTAAATCTTGTACAGTAAATGCTTATTTTATACGCAGTTAATCGTGTGTGTGGGGGGGGGGTAAACATGCTATTATTTAAAACATAGAGAGGCAATAGCGAGTTTAAAACAGAAAAATAGTGCAAAAAAGACCTTTTTTGCAAAGTGTCGCCAGAATGCGTGTTTTGAGCGCCCCTGACGATTTCAGCAAAACCAAAAGAGAGTGCATTTCTCATAGCCTCTAATAACCTCCATGCTAAATAATTTAATGTTTGAGCGTCATTATTTTTAATGGGGTAAATTCGTCAAGCATTTTGTTTAAAACAAAGCATTCAGAAGCGATTTACTGATGAAGCCCAAAATCGATAAAGAGCACTCAATTTCCAATCGAGAAACCCGCACCCAATCTAGTATTCTGAGTCCTTCCCTGTACGGCTCCTGTACCGATCCCTAAAATAAGCTGGATAGACGCGGGAAAAGCACAAGGGGAGTACGACACTTTGTCGTTGATGTCGCGTTTCAACTACAGCATCTCCGATTGACATTTATTGACATAAAAAATTTATTGGTTCTTGGAGAACTAAATTCATGAAACCAATATCACATGATAAGAGAGGATTGTTAGTTGCAGCTAAAATGCGCGGTGAAACAATAGAAGAAATAGCTAAATGGCTACAGATCGAAAAGTAACCAATTTCTGTAGGGAACGCATTTATCCGTTCCTATTTCTGTAGAGAACGCATTTTTTCGTTCCGCTATCGTATTAAAACCCAATATGTTACTGGATACAAAATTCCGTCACGTACATTAAATAGGGTTTTCGGAGGGGGATCCTACGGGATGGTGCCAATTTACTGACCGGGAGCGGGGGTGACTACGGGATGGTGCAAACAATAAATTTTAGTTTATTCTGAAAATATTTTGTATCAAAAAACATACCAGAAAAGTTTATACAATTACGAGGGAATATATGGAGATGTCAAGAATATAATGATCGATTGGAATGCTCTAGTTCAAAGAGAAGGTGAAAAAATATTGAACTATATAAATAAAATTGTAGGTCAAATAGATAATTCAAGTGATATTGTGCAGGATACTTTTCTTGCATGTTTTCAAAACATAGATAGAATTGATCCGGAATTTATACTTCCATACCTTTACAAGACGGCTCACAATAAAGCAATAAATTTTATCAAGAAAAACAAGAGGATGGTGTACGGTAAATTTCCTGATCTAGTACACCATGACGACATAGAT
>WRLO01000135.1 GCA_009777575.1 Candidatus Cloacimonadota bacterium | reverse complement strand
GTCTTTAATAGGAAATGGTATAATTTATGGTAGTGTAGAGTCTGGTGTGCCAGCTGATCTTGCTAATTCAAGCGGAGTATCTGGTGCAGCATTGTATCGTAGCAGTACAGACGCCGTCGTAAAATATACAAATGGACTTAATGTGTTACCTCATTGTGATGGGTTTGATTTATACACAGATTTCACTATATCATTGGATTTGATGAATATTAAAAATAATGTCAATAATCCCTCAAATCCTCATTTTGATAATCCCCATAAATATAGTGAATATAAAGAATAAGGAGATAAATTATGTTTCAAAAAGTATTAGCTAAACAATATTTAAAAAGTATTTACATAATAATTTTCTTTTATCTATTTATCATCGATGTAAATGCAGCCTGGATAGATAATTTGCCAGTTACTTTATCCCAACCAGACCAAAGACAAATTGAAGCTTTTCAATCAGGTGATGAGTTTCATAGATGGATTCATAACGAAAATGGGTTTACTATTATTCTCGACCCAATATCAGATTATTGGTGTTGGGCTATTGAAAATCTTGATGGATTTTTAGAGTCTACTGGCTATCCAGTGCATTTATATACACCTGAAAGTAGAGGGATATCTGTAGGTGAAAACATTTCTCATGAAAGGTATCTTGAGATGAGACAAGAGCATGATGAAAAATTTAACTCAAATACAATAAAAGCACCAAGTATTGGTGAAGTAAATAGTATCACGATTTTCATAAGCTTTCCAGATGATTTTGGAAATGATTTTTTCCCTGCTCATTATGATTTCTACTACAATTTTTTCAATGCTAAAGGTGATGGTGAAAGGTCAATGCTGCGAGGTCACTTCTTGCTATCCCTCCGAAGCAATCTCCGTGTCACTATTCCCCCAGCCCGTCGTTGCGAGGTTCCTTCTTGCTATTCTCACGAAGCAATCTCCGTATCACTACCCTCCCCCCACATTTATGGGGCGGTTCAAGAGACTTTGAGCTTGCGAAAAGGCTCGCAGAATTACTATCTACCGTCTGCAAGACATTAATTATTAGGGGGGGGGAAATTTGAATTTATAATTTATAATTTATAATATATAATGTGTTAAATAATAAAAAATCTCATAAATCTATTGACACAAAACTCTATCTAAAAATAATGGCACAAAAGTTCATTTTCATAATTAAATGGAGGGTAAAAATGATTATTAATACCTCAAAAAAGAGTTTATGTGTAATGTATCTGCTACTGATAGCGATACTTACTATTTTTCTGAACTGCAAAGACAGCAATCCTGTCACTCCACACATTCCTGTGGAAAAAATTGTTTTATCAGACACTCAGATTTCACTTGAGGTTGGAGAGACCAGAAAACTTGTAGTTACAGTCTATCCTGAAAACGCTACCAATCAAGAGCTGATTTGGGCAAGTGAGGATGATGAAATAGCTACTGTATCTGATGATGGTATGATTACTGGTGTCTCTTATGGGGAAGTAATTATTTATATTTCCACACCTGATGAAAAAATAAAAGTTTCTTTTGAGGTGACAGTCAGACCTATAGAAGTGCCTGTTACTGGTGTGAGACTTGATCACTCATTTCTTTCACTCAAAGTCGGAGATTCTGAGACTTTGACAGCTACAATCGAGCCTGAAAATGCTACGAATCAGCAAATAGTCTGGAGTAGTAGTGATGATGATGTCGTTATTGTCTCTCAAGATGGAGTCGTAGAAGCTATTTCTGGTGGAACAGCTACCATCACAGCCACAACAGTCGATGGCAATGTAACTGCTGAATGCTCAGTTTCTATAAACAGTTCTGATGTGTTTTTTATTCTAAACACTATTCAGTGGGAAAACGCAATCAATAGCATTTCTCAAGGCTCAGACATAACGAACTACACTCTGATGATAGTCAATGATTTTGAAGTTTCTGGAACTAGGGTTAATACTTTTGGTAATAGAAATGATATTTATGTGACTATTGCAGGTGATCAGACGATATCATTATCCTCTGATAGCAATGGACATTTGTTGATGATAGGTGATGACACTCAGATATCCATCGTCCTCAATGATATAGGCTTGAGAGGACATTTTGAAAATGATGCTTCCCTTGTCCATATTGGAAAAAACTCAACTTTTGTTATGCAAGGATCTTCTTCTATTTCAGGTAATAGAAGCGGAGAATTTGGTGGTGGTGGCGTTGATAATAAAGGTATTTTCACTATGAAAGACAATTCGTCTATTTTTGAGAATATAAACGAGCATCTTAGTACTGGGTTTTTAAGAAATAGCGGTGGAGTTTTCAATTCAGAAGAAGGTTTTTTCAAAATGATGGACAATTCATCTATTTCTGGTAATACAGTAAGACGTGATGGAGGGGGAGTTCATAATTTAGGTGAATTCATTATGGAAAACAATTCATCTATAATCGATAATACGGCACAAGGGAGTCCTGGTCATTTTTTTGTTTCTGGTGGTGGCGTATGCAATAGAGGTGGTTCTTTTACTATGTTTGATAAATCCTCAATATCCAATAATTCTGTTTTTGGATCAGGTGGTGGTGTGCATAACCGCAGAAATAATTCTAAAAGAGGAGATTTAGTTATGTATGGAAACTCTCTTATCGCCAATAATTCAGCGGGTTGGGGTGGTGGTGTGTATTGTTCCGAAAGTTCATTCACAATGTATGATAACTCCACTATATCTGGTAATAAAGCTTTAGAATCTGGAGGGGGAGTAGGGACAGATCTCTCTGATTTTACTATGTATGATAATACTACAATATCAAAAAATGAAGTACATGGAAATGGAGGAGGAGTTAATAATTCCCTATCAAGCAGATTTATTATGCTCGGTAACTCCAAGATAACTGAAAATAGAGCATATGGAACTAATCCACGCATTGGGAGGGGAGGTGGATTACACAATGAAAGCGGATACATCGAAATGAATGAAAATGCCTCTATTACCAAAAATGAAGCTACGAGTTACGGAGGTGGGATATTTAATAATGGAGAATATAATACTATTCCTTTAAATATCTCTTTATCAGGTAATGCCTATATTTCTCATAACATTACATGGATAGATGGATATGGTATCTATATTCAAGAAGGGCGTGTCAGAATTTCAGATAATTTCTCTATTTTTGGACATTCAGGTCAAGGGATCGTTTTAGTGAATGCTACTTTATATCTGGAGGGAGGCATTATTTATGGCAATGGTGATTCTGGAGTGCCGGGATATTTAGCGAATCGAACAGCTTTGTTTACCTTGGAAGATTTCAGAGCAATTTATGGGGATGGTAGTGATATATTGCCACATACCGATGGATTTATAGATAGAACTAACCACACTATTTATGGACGAAAATAAGGAGCGAAAAATGAATATGGTTAAGACTATAAAAATTAATTATAGGAGAAAAAAATGAAAAATCAAATCAAACCTATTTTTACCAGTTTTGTGATGATAATAAGCTTTATCACAAATATATCAGCTGCTTGGATCGAAAGAGAACCTATACAGCTTGTTCAACCCAACGGAGATAGAGTAAGTGCATTTATTTCTGGTGATGAATTTCACAACTGGATTCATGATGCAGAAGGTTTTACTATAGTAAAAGACAATATCACTAGTCAATATTGCTGGGCGATAATAGAAAATGATGAACTTGTCTCATCTGGCTACCCTATCAATCAATATATGGCTCGAAACTTATGTTTAGAGCCATATCTAAACATATCTGATGAGGCATATCGAGAAAAACGAAGGGAATGGGATGAGGATTTCCAAAATTATCGTTCTTCAACACCTAAAACTGGAGAAGCCCACAATATAGTCATATTTATCACTTTTCCCTGGGGAGCAAATTATGACCCTAGAATACATGGAGATGCAGTTTTTAACAATCCTTTCAGTGTTTACGAGAATAATTTTCTTGACCTTAACACTTATTTTTGGGATGCTTCTTATCAGCAATTGGATGTATCTTCTTCTTTTTATCCTATTCAACATGGTAGCAATGTCGTGAGCCATGAAGCAGATAAGGAAAGGTATTACTATACACTCGAGGGTGCTGGTTATGATTTAAGCATCCAAATTGATCGATTTAACAACCTACTAAAAGAAGCAGTTTCAAAAATTGAAAATATGGTTCCAGTAGGTTTGAACATAGACAGAAACAATGATGGAATAGTAGATAATGTAATTTTTATCATTGAAGGTAGAATACAATCCGGTAGTTTTTGGCCAAGTTGGGGTTTTTTTAGTGGGCAGCCTACTCTCACAATTCATGACAAAGTAGTAAGAAATTACAATATAATCATAGAAAGTTCTCATACGAGCGACAATGATTATGCAAATTTTCGTTTTATTCATATACTCCATGAATTTGCCCATTCGATTGGTGCAAATGATTTATATAATCGTTCTACTCCAGATTGGAGATTTGATCCGGTAGGTCCTTGGTGTATAATGGCACGCTCTAGAGACATTGTCTCATCCATTTCATCTATTGTAAAGTATAGGGATTTAGGTTGGATTGATATTCCTACTATCACAACATCTGGAAACTACACTTTGCATCCACTCTCTTTACAAGAAAACAATATAGTTTATCGGATAAACTCACCTTATAGCGAAAATCAATATTTCATAGTAGAGTATAGACGGAAAGTAGCCAGTAAATTTCCTGATTCAAACCTTTTATTTAGGTATGATCAAATTAGTATCCAAGACCCTCATGGTCTAATTGTATATAGAATAGCTGGTGGATCATCTGTAACTGGTCAATACGGAGTGTATATATACCACCCTCATGAGGTAGATAAACTTTATGGTGTTTTAAATGCGTTTTTTTCAGCAGATTCTGGAAGAACAGCTATAAATGATAATACCAATCCAAGCTCAGATATATACCTACATGGAGCTACTTTAACTAAAGGAGGATTGGATATATCGAATATAGGTATTGCAGGAGACACCATTTCATTCGATGTCACTATACCAGATTTGACCCAACCGGTATATGTAGATCCTGTCAATTTTGATTTATGTCCCTATACTTATGAGACAATCCAAGAAGCTATAAACGAAGTTTACAACCATGGAACTGTAATTATATATCCACACCCAGATGGTGCTTACACAGGAATAGGTAATAAAGAATTATCTTGGGTTGAGGATAAAAAAATCAATATTGTAGGCATTGATTCTGTTGTAATAGATTGCGAAGAAGATGATTTTTTTATCACATCCAATAATGATAATTTGATATCTATCAATAACATCAAAATTATTAATGTAAAAAGAGCATTGGCATTTTATGGTTTTAGTGAAATTATTGTTGAAAATGTGATAATGGAAAATTATTCAATAAATGGTATTTATGCCAATAGCGCTAATGGAGCTAACGAACTATTGATCATCAATTGCCAATTTCTTGGCACCTCTGTTTCTAATTATCAAAGTAGAGCAATTGATGTAGCGGTTGATAAATTGACAATAAAGAACAGTATATTTCAAGATAATTCAGGAGCTTATGGAAGCTCAATTAATTATCATGGTTATAAGCTCCATTTAGAAGGAAACACTTTTCAAAATAACATAACTACCTCGAGTAGAGCGACAATATATGTCGATTT
>WRLO01000134.1 GCA_009777575.1 Candidatus Cloacimonadota bacterium | reverse complement strand
TCAGCATTTTTTCTTGAATTAAAACCTGCATTTCATTCAATTCAGAAAAATTTGAGGGTTGATATACAGCGATAGATACAAAGCTCCGTAAACCTAACAAAGTGGCTTGATGATGAGCATACATCTGATGCATGGTATATATCAACTTTTCAAAATCATCTATATCGAGGTCGTTTATCAGTTCATCCCAGATATCGATTGCGGCGAGATAACCACCTAAACTCATATAAAGAAGAGCTAATGTTTCTTGAGCTATCTTATAAAGATTCGGATGATCTATAGCTTCTAAAAAGGTTATCAAGTCGTCAATATCCAATCCAGCACCAGCATAAATTTCAGGTAAAAGCGGGATTGAATAGACAGCATATTCCGTATCTGGAAAATAATTTATGATGTGTTTGAATTTATAAAATGCTGCCATGAAGCTCTCTTCATCAAAATCAATTATAGCAAGCCTATACAAATCACCAACATCATCAAAATCTTCATAGTCAAATTCAAAATGCTTTCTTTCAGGATAGAGCAGATCATCAAGATTGGTGCGATCTATATCGAGATTGAGTGCATAAATTGTTCGGACATCATCACCTGTAGCCATCAGTAAATAATCGGTTTCTATCGCTACATGACCATCGTTAAATCCTAGCTTAGGTTTTATATCTGTGGTCTCACAAAGGAAAAAATTTGGAAAAGCTATTCCCCGTACTGAAATCTCTGAAATCCCTGTTGTAGTGTTTATTTCAGTACGCACACTGAAAGTATCGGTTCAAGAGATATGAGGCTATGCGTAGATGTTTACTTGAAATTGTCCACTAAGAAATCTCGAACCCTTGTTAATACTATGAAAAAGAAACAATCATTTCAGAACCATTTTCTATCGTGATAGTAGCAGGTCTAGACACAGATATTTTCCCTCCTGAAACATAAATCTTGGCAGAGAATCTAAAACCATTTCAGAGTCTGGGTGCATATTAATGAAACCTTCTTCCAGATGCGACATAGACATCAAACTCAGCAAAATCTACATAAGGGTCATCATTCAGTAGATCTAGCATATCTTCACAATCTATCAAAGTGTGATCAAAGTTGAATAAGCGAATATTAAACCGTGAGGATAAAATTCTTGTCTCTGTAAGAGAATACTGGCTGTATGAGTTTATCATATTTTGCAAAGCATCACCTCTTGTTGTATCGTGTAGCCTTACAATGAGCTGTCCATAAACTCTATTCGAGGCTGATAAACTAAAGAACATTGTTGTTAAAACTAGAATGTTAAACAAGATTTTTTTTGTTCATAATTCCTCCTCTACCTGATGACCAAAAATCTACCAGAAGTACCTTCATTGTTCATCTGTATTCGGTAAAAATACACACCTGAGGCTACATCTTGATTGTTCATGTCTTTTTTATCCCAGATAAAATGGGGTATACCATTTATCGTTTGAAAATCTCTTGACTTATTTATCAATTGTCCTTTGATATTATAGATTCTAATTTCTGAACCTATTGTAGAGTCTATAGATTTAAGTGAATTTATTGAAATGCTGTTTGGCATATTAACTCTAATAATCGCTTCACCTACTCTCACAGGATTTGGATAGACAAAACTTGATATTTGAGAAAGCGGTAATGTTTCGTCGTTTATTTCTGCTGGTGGATCAGGTGGGACATGAGGGCGAATACCTATACCATTGGGGGAAGCCATTTTTACTCTTTCATCTTGACGAAAAATTTCAACAAAGTCAAATTCATGCAATAAGCTAAAATTGAATGAAAGTTCTACAAAAACGTCTATAGAAGATTCGAGTGGTTGAGATTGAAGTCGTAAACTATATTGAGAATAATCTGAGATAAGTTCATCAAGTAACTCTTCTTGGATGTTTTTTTGTAAAAGTGCAATTATATCTCCGGGATATACTTGCATAGGTAACCATGCAAATTCAACTCTTTCATCATTTCTGACTGTTTCAAGAATGTCAAATTCCTCTCCATTCTCAAAATGATGTCCGAACACAAGGTTATGCTTGCCCCACCAATCCAAAAATCTAAACCCATAATCGGTTCTAAACTCTTCAAAATATGATAGATGTGTCAATCGGACTTCAATTTCTCTTCTTGTCCAGTGAGTGTGAAACCGAGCTGCAAAAACTCTCTCGTCAGTTCTTATCATCGCAAGAAAATCATGGTCAATTATCGAACCATTGTTAAAAATAAAGTGATATATCGACTTTATTGAATAATGGTCAGGCTGATAATTTGACATGTGATACATCTCATCCAGACCAAATTCTGAATGATCTACTATAAATTCAGAAATCATATCTTCAGTTATATGGCTATGAAATTCTACTATGATCTCACCCGGAACCCATTCGTATTCTTTAGCCATTAGGCTAATATTGCTATTAGCTATCAAAAACGGGTTATCTTCTGACCCTGCATCTTCATCATGGAAATTCGATGGTGCTTCTGCTAAAGTTTCAGCAATCAAGGTCTGTCCTAAAAAGCATCCTATTAGTCCTAATAATAGGATTACCAATAAATGTCTTTTTAAAGTCATTTAAATCTCCTTTAAATTTTCTTAAATATGGTTTTATCTAATTTATTTTTTAGATAAATACCATGGTTTACAATCATTTTTATGTAACGGATGCTTTCTGTTTGAGATTTTTCTCAAAAATATGAAAGCCACATTACAGATTTTATCAATTTTTCCTCCCCGTAGTGGTTTATTATATAAACCCCAATTTGTTTAGGGTAGGGAATTAATTGTCGCCATCGTAGTGGTTTATTGCATAAACCCTAATTTGTTTAGGGTAGGGAATTAATTGTCGCCATCGTAGTGGTTTATTGCATAAACCCCAATTTGTTTAAGGTAGGGAATTAATTCAATTTTTTCTGGCGTAAGCAATACGCCCCTACGCTATGTTTAGGGTAGGGAATTAATTCAATTTTATTTGGCGTAAGCATTACGCCCCTACGCTATCGATTCACAAGCGAGTAAGTGTCATCAGTAAAGATATAAAAGCCACAGATAGCTTTTCAGTAAGTCGAATACTTTTATATTTTCTGTAAATATAAAAAACTGCTTAGTTTCTTTCGGGAAGTCTGCCAGCTTTTTTACAGAATCAAAAATAGGTCTATCAAAACCATCTTTTTTATCTTTTTTTGTGTTTTTTTTATGTTGTTTTGGGCATTTCTGGTGATTATTCGTTTCAGAGTTTGTTTCATCTTCTGTTTCATCGTCATCGACAACAAATATATTGATAACTATAAATCCCTGAATATCATAAGCATGTTCTGTGATTTCATCGGAGGCAATAGATAAGCTGGGTAATGGAAAACTAAATAAACTGGTAATGAGATAAAAAAGAGCAGTTAGAACAAATAATGTTTTTTTTAGACTCCTTCTCAATTGCTCAAAAATCTGTCTATTTAAAACAGTTTGAGTCAAAAATAATGAAATGCCGCTAATCTCTTTTGTTTTTAGCATTTTAACCTCTTTATATCCTAAGAAAAGCTTATATAAAACTCCATTTAAACTAATATATTTGTCATTATGTGCCAGTATATTTATTTGGTTTTATTTGTCAATAAAAAAATATTTTTTGTATTTCAACTTTACATGAGTCTTCTTTGCGAGGAGTGAAGTGAAAGGTCTTGCGATTCCTCGCTGCGCTCGGAATGACAGGGTTTGCGCTCGGAATGACAAAAAAGCTACCCCCTTCCCGTAGTTGCGAGGTCTCTTCTTGCTATACTCACGAAGCAATCTCCGTGCCACTATCACCCCCTCCCGTCGTTGCGAGGTCCCTCATTTTAAACCTGCATTCCCGACACACATATCTACATTTTGAATGCAACCTTATAAATATCAAATAGTTATCTTCATGTAATTATGTAGATATGAGATAACTCCACACTACATATTAAAAATGATATAATTATATATTTATCTATATGTTACAATGATTTGTAGATAGGAGATTCGGGAATGCAGGTTTAAACTCCCCACGAAGCAATCTCTGTGTCATTATCCCCTCCGTCGTTGCGAGGTCTCTTCTCCGAAACTCCCCACGAAGCAATCTCCGTGTCACTACCTCCCCTCCCCGTCATTGCTGCGAGGTCTCTTCTTCGAAACTCCCCACGAAGCAATCTCCGTGTCACTATCACCCCACCCCGTCGTTGCGAGGTCCCTCACTTGAAACTCCTCACGAAGCAATCTCCGTGCCACTACCCCCTCCTGCCACCTTGAACGAAGTGAAAGGTTAAGATTCCTCACTGCGTTCGGAATGACAAGGAATACTAATCCTCATTTAGAAAGTAACGTCATATTTCCATCTGACGATTGATATATATACTCGAACTAGAAAGTTCGAGCTACATTTTAAATGAGGAATAGTATTATATTCCGCTACCCACACTGCGACCATTTTCATCGGTGCCGTTCCATTCTACATTATGAGAACCAGCTCCAAAATGCTCATTCGTCACGGTTTTCACTCTTTGACCTCTGATATTAAAGATGTCTATTGAGACGATAGAATCTACTGCTAAATCAAAGAATATAGTCGTGATAGGATTGAAAGGATTGGGGAAATTTGCATTCAATTGAGAAAATGAAGTATCAGCAAGTAACCTCAAAGTAGCCTCAAAGTAGCCTCAAAGAAAAAAAAACTTGACAAAAAAATAAAAAGACTATAATATAAATAAGTGGGATGGGACCCATAAAGGAGAAAAAATGGCAAAAAGAGTAAAGATGACAGATTTAGTCCAAAGTCAGTCAGGAAAGTTAGACAATGGCAAGTATGTATTCGTATCACTCACTATCTGATGACCAAAAATCTACCAGAAGTTATTTCATCGTTCATCTGTATTCGGTAGAAATACAAACCTGAGGCTACATCTTGATTGTTCATGTCTTTTCTATCCCAAACAAAGAGAATTTTTCCGTCATTTGACTGAAAATCACTCGACCTTCTGACCAACTGCCCCCGGATATTGTAGATACTTATCTCAGTCTCATTTTGTTCTACTTTGTAGGAAGAAGTAGATTGAGATAATATTGAAAAAATAACCTCTCCAACTCTCGCGGGATTTGGATAGACAAAACTACTCAACAGAGGAATTATTGTAAGATCAACATCATTTAAGGGCGGATTATCTGGATCCTCTGGGTCTTCTGGAGGCGGCATATTGCGTAAAAACGGATAACCGTTATTAATTTCAGGGTCTATATCCCATATTTCCTCAAAATCCCAACCGTTGTCTATGAATGTCGCTACTTGATTCATTTCTGATGTTGTGACTCCAAAATTGTTTTCTACAATGCTATCAAGACCATGATAATATCCTATATCCTGTTGAATCCTCGTAGTTTCTTTATCCCAAAAATTGTTTGTGGCAGATGCTTGTCCAGAATATTCACTAGAATATATCCTACCAATTAAGTTACTCATGTTTAGATCGTTAGCATAGCTTGTTGCATAACAATACTTGATAATGGAATCTATATTGATTCCAACAAGAGCACCAAACATAATGTCTTCTTCTTCAACATGAATAATCCCATTGAAATAAGAGTTTATCAACGATGATCCAGTTAAAAGACCTACTAACCCACCTATTCTTGGTTCTTCACCCATTAAATTATCTATCGTTACGGTGGAATAGCTGT
>WRLO01000133.1 GCA_009777575.1 Candidatus Cloacimonadota bacterium | reverse complement strand
CGTAATCTGGATTGCTTCGCGGCATAGTTTGGTGCGTCATAGACAATGTTACGTGCTCGCAATGACGAGTAGTGCTATGGAAAAAGATAGTACATCACGGCAAAATGACTTTTCGGAGTGGACTCATAAATGAGTCCACTCCGAAAACCCGATTTATATAAAATCATTCCATAAACATCTCGTAGGGATTTAATGTTTGTAGAAAACGATAGCACAACTCACCCTTCCTACAACACACCGCAACCGGTTATTATTGAAACGGTTACTGTGTGTTGATGGGTGGTTGGGGTGACACGTGCTTTCTACAAACATATAATCCCTACTAGCTATTTTAGGTATGATTTTATATAAATCGGCTTTTCGGAGTGGACTCATTAATACGTTCCCTACACCCAATCCGTAGCGCCAATCTCCGATTGGGTTTTAAATCGCAAAAATTGTCCCATAAAATTAGCCAAACAATAATACACCCAACTCGATTGGGTGGAGACCATAAGATAGGTAATTATGTCTAAATCAATAGAAAAAGTATTTATTGCTTGGGGCGGGAATCAAGACCTTGCACAACTTGTTCGTAATGAAATGAACAAGCATAATTTTGATGGTATTGTTGGTGGCGGCACCCCAACTGACATGTATATTGGTACTCAAGTTTTTTCTCAAATCAGCCAATGTACAAGAGCAATAATTCTTGTAGAAAATACTCACACTAATGCTGTAAACCCTTTTAGTAGCAACATGATGTTTGAGTGGGGGTACTTAACTGCAAAGATGGACCCACGTAAACTACATGTTTTCCTAATTGGTATACACAAAGAAAATTTACCAAGCGACCTTGCAGGAATCTGGGCAGAAGAAATTAAAGATAAAAACGATAAAACTAGAGAACAGATCGCAGGGGAAATTGTTGAATTATTTATTGATTCCGCTATAAGACCAATTGAAATAGATAAAATAAAGATATTTAGCATGTGGAACGATACTAAAAGAAACCTAAGTATTTATTCAAAAACACCTGCATATTCGGAAATAGAATGTGCTCACTATTTACTACATAGCATTGAAGTTGTTTACGGGTATATGGAAGAAGAAGAAATTCTTAATCTAATGAGTAAAATTGTACCGGCTACAAGTGTTTTAGAATTTGCTATGCAAATTGTTAAGTCAAATATCTTGATGTTTGAAGAATCCGCTGGTCTCACAAAACAACTGTCTTTTGACACGTTTTCTGAAGTTAAATCATTGTTTGAAAAAAAATTTGACTTTTCAAACCAAGACAGAAATTTGCATCTGTGGTTTAAATACTTTTGTTCTGATAGATTAGGACTCCTATACATGTTTATAGTAAAAAATGATGATTTTGACGCAGAATATAAAACATTGTACTTTAATAAAGCTCTAGAATGTTACAATGAAGCTCTGTATACACTAAGAGAAATTGTTGAAATATATCCCCATGAAGCTAATTATACAAAATTATACGAAGGGTATTTATATCGTGATCTTTACAGACTATACAAAATTTTAGATATTGATAGAGAAAAAACATATCAATACATCACTGCTGCTGCAAAAGCTCATGAAACTTTCTATTTAAACTACAAACAACGATTCCCCAATGAAGGTTACCTCATTAGACATCTAGGAAAAGAATACTACCTTGATTGCGCCGAAAAATTAAAATATTTAACAGACCCCATTGAAAAAAAAATTGCGGAAAATACGATTCGATCATTCCTTGAAAAACTTGAAACCGATAACGGTAGACAACATATTGTACTGAAACAACTGAGGCAAGTGTTTGAGGGGGAATAGATTAATTAATGCTATTCCTCGTTTAAACTGCCCCCAACCCGTAGTGTCGATGCTTGGTCGAGTAGAGGGCTTCCATTGGTTTCGAGCATTCATAAAGCTAAAGCAGTCGTCTATGACCAACTGCCCCCCCTCACAGAACCCATCGTGCCCAATTAAGGCAATAGGCTCTTCATAATAATCATTGGCTTTGCCACAAAGAAAAATAGATTTTAGGTTGGACGATAGGATTGTATTTAAGGATATTATTAAATTTGTCCCAATTGAGTTTTCGCTTTTGGCTTCTTCTATTGAGCCATTTGTGTAGCTCGCCTTTCACATAGTGTAGAATTTTTGTCATCCATCTTGTGTTATCGCTGATACCGTAATATCTAAACATTCCGCTTAGTTTGATGTTCAGTTTCTTGATAAGCTTTGGTATGGGAAGTATCATTACGCTCGCTTTAATCCATGCTTTTATCGCTTGCTTCTTTGCTTGCGACTTTTTCTTACATGTGATATGCACGAGTTTGTAATACCCTTTCCTATTTAGACCATTGATGTGTGTAAATCCTAAGAAATCGAATGTTTCTTTGCTACTTGTGTTTCTGCCAAATGGGATTATCTTACTCTTGGTTTCAGAGATTGACAATCCAAATTCACTCAATCTTACCTTTAATTCTTCATAAAACTGCCATGCATCTTCCTCAAATTCAAAGCAGCATACAAAATCGTCTGCATAGCGAACAATATATGCCTCTCCCCTGCATTGAGTCTTTACATAGCGATGTACAAACCATAAGTCTAAAACATAGTGCAAATATATATTGGCTAATATTGGAGAAATCAAACCACCTTGTGGAGTGCCTTTGTCGCTCTCAAGCCTTTGCATTTCTTCCATTATTCCTGCTTTGAGAAATCTAACAATATACCTGATAAATTTCGGGTCTTGTATTTTATGTTCAAGGAATTTTACGAGCCACTTGTGGTCAACATTGTCAAAGAAACCTTTGATGTCTGCATCTACTATGTAGTTCACTTTCCTTTTCATTATGATTTCGTCAAGTCTCTTTATCGCCTGATGACAGCTTCGATTGGGTCTGAAACCATACGATATATCCAGAAATAGTGGCTCGTATATTGCTGTTAATACATCTGCCATCGCACCTTGAACAAGCTTGTCCTCGTAAGAAGGAATGCCAAGTGGCCGGAGTTCCTTACTACCCGTTTTGGGTATATAAGTTCGTCTAACTGCTTGTGGTCTGTATGACATACGTTTCATACGGTTTATCAAGTCTGTCAAATTTTCTTGCAAGTTCTTGCCGTATTCTGTTTTCGTTATACCGTCTATTCCACTCGCTTTCTTGTTCTCTTGCTTGCGGTGTTGCTTTAGTAATGTGCTTTCATTAATATAACACATTATGCCTTGCACTGTCTTATGTCGCTTTGACAGCTCAGTTATCTTTGTTAAATCGTTTCCCATCATCTTTTCGCCTCCTTGTGCTTTGATGTTAATTTAATCAAAGTTAATCATTATGCTAATCCCTTCGCTCCACAATCGTTACTTGCTTCAGCGCTACTATGAATTAGTCCGACTTCTTGTATGCCTTTTGAAAATCCTCTGATTTTACTCATGCAGTTTCTCATACTCCCACTTGGAAGAGCATACAAGACCTCCCAGGTATGCTTAATATAACTATGTAGAACTCGCCATGCCCTAAGACCCCGACAGAACCCACACTTTCTTGCCATGTCGTCCGTGTGTTGTTGCTTGCTGTCCGAAAGATACCATCAGCTTCTGTATATCAAATTAACGAGGCTAACAGGCTTCACGCTTTAGCATTACGGCTCGAACTCTCCCTGATTTACGCTTAAATCTAATCTCACGACTTCGACTCCAAAATCTCAGTACCAGCGGTTGGCTAAACCTTACTGGGTCGGATTCACACCGACTATATATTAAGCACCGAACTGGCGCACCTTTCGCATTTTCTCAAACTATTTAGCGGTTCTTTATCAAGTATCTGGTTTATTTTGTTTAAATGCACCCATATTCGTAGCAGAAATCTCCGATTTCTTCCAATCCGTAGCAGAAATCTCCGATTTCTTCCCATCTGTAGCAGAAATCTCCGATTTCTTTGTTTTTCAGAGGCCATCGAAGTATGGGTAATCGCCGTTTGCCCCTTAAATCGCAAATATGAGTCTCAAAATTTAAGAAATCGGAGATTTCTGCTACGGGTGAGAAATCGGAGATTTCTGCTACGGGTGTGAGAAATCGGAGATTTCAGCTACGGGTAGATGGCGATCGGAGATCGCCGCTACGGAGAGAAATCGGAGATTTCAGCTACGGACTTATCTAATATCCAATCTCTCAAATCTCACTACCGAAACAACAATTAATAACATATTTAATAAAAGTATTGGTAGTAGCCTAATCATAATCTTTACTATTTTTTGGGCAACATCATCAGTAATAATTTCAGACACAAATAATAGGTCTGGATGTTCAAAGAGTTCTTCCGAGAAAGTCTTTTTACCTAGATGAGCAACCATATTATTTTCATAAACAGCCCAGCTATAGAAGAGGTTCAGTGATGTTTCGTCTCGGCTATCTTGTTCTATCATCAAATTTCTGATTTGTGATACTGAGCTTTTTGCTGTTTCTTCCATAAAGTTCAACAGGTAAAGTCCTTTATCAAAGACGATTTCTGAGATTCTCTCAAATTGCATAAATGGTGAGATACTGGCAATATTTTGAATTAGCTTTGTCTGTGCCAAAGCTTCCTGTAGCTCTGTTTGGTAAGCTTGATTCATTTTTTCTACACTTGCATCAACGGCTCTTGCTCTAAAACCAGCGGGGAGATCAACTAATAAGATAACAGAATCACCATATTCTGCTATCCAAACGTAGTATTCAGTAAGCCAAGCATCGTTTCGGAGCTCAGTATACTCTTTGGTGGTTTTCAATGGCTTAATTTGTTTCGCTATAATATTTGCCGATTGCGGAATGATGATTAAAAAGAGAAGCCAAACAAACAAAACCATAACAATTGTATTGCGGCTGTTCTTGGACATCGATAGAAATATCCCTAGCAGAATGAAAAATGAAGCAAATGGCAAAGACAACATGATAATTATCAAAAATCTCAACATAAAAAAGAGAGACCATGTTCCCGTTAACCCAAAGAATAAAACCATTGATACCAGAGCAGGCGGGATAATAATGACTAAATATAACAGCATATAACCGACATATTTATGCCATAAAATAGCCTGTCTTTTAAAACCATAAATTGATAATAGCCGCAATGTACCTGCACTTTTTTCTCTGGAGATAGTCTCAAAACTCAAAATTAACATAAAAAGTCCTGACAAAATGCCCAGTATGAAATACCAGTTTAATTGGAAACTTCCTTGCAATTCGAGGTCGATATTTCCTAGGATTGGTTGATAATAGGTTGGTATTGAGTAAACTTTTGTGGGAAAGGCTCTATAGCTACTAAATAAATCGGCAGGCGAGGGTCTTGGAACTACTCTTAAGTTAGCCACATGGGTATCCAACATGCGAATTAATTGAGTTGAGGTGCCATCGAAAATTTCATCATGGTGTTGGTTTAAAGCTTTCTGGAAATTCTCTGAATGACTTTTATGCGCTATAGCACCACTTACCGCAGAAAGGATAAATAAGGCAACTAAAATCAAGAAGAATATTTGAAATTTTAGGTCTTTAAGCATCAATCTGAGGTCTTTAATCAGTAATATTTTGTTCATTATTATCTCCTTACCGCACATCATATTTCATAAATTTCCACCATGCCAACACCCACAACACTAATATCCCCACAACAAATAATAATAAGAGAGAAAGAATATTATTAAATATCTCACCAAAGGTGTAAACCGGTTGAGAATATGGCTTAAAAGCTGGTAAATCAATAGTATATCT
>WRLO01000132.1 GCA_009777575.1 Candidatus Cloacimonadota bacterium | reverse complement strand
CGGATCAATCACTTGCAACTTTTGTGCTTGCAGGAATGGAATCATCTCGGGAAGGACTTTTAAAGCATAGTCCCCATTTTTTCAGTAGGACCTGTGCCACCCATTTGTTCCGGGAGTTGAGCTTTGAGGATACTGAAATGGTTGTCAGAGAGATTTGTGAAGTCAAAATATGTCCTGAAATCATCAAATTTATCTATATCAAAAGCAATGGCAGTATGCGTATCATCAATAAATATATAGATGCGATTGAGAAAATTGCCAGAAAAATGAAGAAAACTGAGCTGATATTTAGTGAAATCAAAGACATCATCAACAAGCTGGAGGCATAAACTTATGACTAATGGAAAAAGTATGGTTCGGGAGTATATATCATATACTCCCAGACCGTTTACATCATGCCAGATCGTAGCTGAAACAGGTATCTGCTACGAGACGGTAAAGAAATATCTGCAGGATTTAGTTGCAGAAGATTATATCAAGAAAATTGGCAATGACAAGGGCAAAAATGTCTATATTTACAATAGACGGAAAGAAACAAATCAGCAGTATAAAGTTAATCAAAAGCATTATACCCTTGAGTCCGTCCAAGAGGCATATCGCAGGCAATTAAAGAAAATGAGAGAGGAGTTTGATGACCTTTTATAAATAAAAAAACTCAAAATACCGTGCAGAATGTGCGGAAGTGTTCCGTTCTGTTCTTGACAAACATAAATAAAATTGATAAAATAACACATTAACATAAACTGCCATAAAGTCGGCACAGATAAAGGAGGCATTATGTCCGAAAAACAAGACAGAGAAAATCAAAAAGCGACATGCGAGAGAATGTATGTAGAAGGAAATATCAAAGTCAAAGACTTGGCAAGGGTAATGGGAGTTAGTGAAAAAACTATTTATTCATGGATCAAGAAAGGCAAATGGGACGAAAAAAAGAAAGATATCATTGACATGGAAAAGAAAATCCAAATCAATCTCCGCAAAGCTATAAAAAAGGGTTTAATGGAATTTGCCAATGAACCAACGAGAAAAGATTTGCAGAGTCTGGTTGGTCTCATTAAACAGTTTCGTGACGAGAAAAAGCCAACAAAAGAATATAAAGACTACATCATCAAGTTCTTGGATAGGACTGTAGATTTCCTTTTAGAGAACGGAGACGATTATTTGACTAATGGATTCAAGAAAAAGTTGGTTGACCTTGCCCAATATCTGTTAAAAAGAAATTAGTTAAAAACAACCCTACTTTTTTATGAAAGTAATCACAAAGTTTATGCAGAGAAAGAATATAAAATATTGACAAACGATGTCTAAAATAATTTTGAAAAGACCAAAAAATTTACTAACCATTTACCCAAAACTATCATTATATAAATAGCGGTTACTGGAAATAGTTATAATATGACACAGAAAATATTGACAAAAAAAGATAGCTTGAATATTTTGGTTTTGTTTATAAAGGAGCATAAAAATGTCATCTAACGAAAAAGAAATTATAGAGAAATACACGAACTACAACGAAGATGCGAGAGCCACATTGTCCAGAGCGGATGGTTTAGAGTTTCATTTTACAAAAAAAGTGTTGGATAAATATATCATATCGAAATTTACCACACCTGAAGAAATAGCAGAAATAGCAAAAAATCATGGTTTAAAGATATTACGAAACACAGGTGTAAACTTTTGGTTTAATAAAGAACTTATCAATAATATGGATGAAGCAAAGTTTAGGTGTTGGCTCGAATTTTCAGAGCATATGTGTGAAAGTGAGAGTTGCACTGGACTTAGCACTCATGCGTTGTTGGTATGTAGAAAATATAAGGAGATAAAAATGTTTGAAGGTCTACGAATAGAGAAATTGATATCAGAAAAAATATATATGGTATATGACCTGTATAAAACAGCTTTTGGTGAGAGTTCATCAACGCTTGAATGGTTAAACGGTAGCCTTACTGACCCGGGTGCCTATATTTATGTCGCATATTTAGTAGATGAGTTTGTCGCTTTTTGTGGCATGTATCACAATACATCCATCACACCACATTGTTGTAAAATTGGTAATATCGTAGTAAAAGAAAAGTTTCGAGGAAAAGGAATAGGGAAAACACTCATGATAAAAATGTTGGATACTGCTAAGGAACTGGGATTAGATAGGGCTAAGCTGGAGGTAGATACAAAAAGCAAAGCCGTTAAACTATATGAGTCATTGGGTTTTATAATTGGAGAAACTGAAAAAAGTTTTTACGATAATGGTGCAGACGCTTATGTGATGTGGCGATATTCAGAAAAGTGACAATAAATTTGGAGCTATTATTATGATTAACAATTTTGTAAAAGTTGATGGTGGAATATTTGTCCGTAGAAAAGACTTTAAAGTAAAAAAAGGACTAATTATTTCTGAAATAACAGTAAAATTAAACGATTTTTACATTGATGATTTTGTAGTGACTCAAGCTGATTGGAATAGCATTATGGATTATAACCCATCATATTTTAGTGATGACTCTTTACCCGTTGAAATGGTTGGTTGGCACGAGGCTGTTTTATTCTGTAACAAAAAAAGCGAAAGAGATGGCCTGCAACAGTGCTATACTATTGATGGAGAACAAGTAGAATGCGATTTTACGGCAAACGGATATCGCTTACCAACAGAAGCAGAATGGGAGTTTGCAGCGATAGGTGGCAACAAAAGTAAAGGTTATCGCTATGCAGGAAGTAATATACTGGAAGAAGTGGCTTGGTACGCAGAAAATTCAGGTAGAACTACCCATCCCAGAGGACAAAAACTACCGAATGAGTTAGGATTATATGACATGTGCGGAAATGTTTTTGAGTGGTGTTGGGATTGGTATGATAAATTTGATTGTGAATTTATGGATAATCCTAAGGGGCCTATTAAAGGCAAAATGAAAGTATCAAGGGGTAATAATTGGGTGAATGGAGAATCGGTAAGCGATTTAACACGGAGAGTAGGACGAAACGTTAATGCCAAAACACATCATCAAGGATTTAGAATTGTAAGAACTGGATAAACATTATTTTTGTTATTGATGAAAATATTGACAAAAAAAGAGATGTGGTATTCAAGGTTGGAACACCATTTATCAGGCATAGATGACCCTAACTATTGTGGCTTGGGATTTACCACTAATAAATACAATTACTTTGTTTATGGGGATGAAGATAAAGTGTATTTTTGTTGGATGTAATAAGTAATAACTTGCTCATTCTCTAACAATAGCGACAAAAGAGTTGTTACCATATTACTCTATCTATGTCCAAATTTACTATAACTTGGAAATACTCATTCATAGAAGATAAAATAGATAATTAATCTTAGTTGAAGATAATGCATTAGATTATCCCCAAAAAAATAAATATAATTATTTTTAATGAATTATGTAATTTAAAAAAATATTGTAATATTTCAAATTATTTGTAGTTTTAGTAATGTATGTAATAAGTATAATTTAAGATAGAAATAATTAAGTGGAGGTCGCTTTACTATGAGTGAGACTAACATGGTAGATGTCGTAGCTTTAATAATTTTTGTTGATGTTCGAGGATTCTCTGGATGGGCCGAAAGAGTGGAGATTTTCCCTATTATCGGAGAATTTGGTAAATCGTACCAAAATATTTTGCAAGATGAGTTTTCAAGTTTTACGAAAAAAAATCTTGGAGACGGTGCTTTACTAATTAAAGAACTTTCTATTGAACCAGTATATCAAACAACAAAGAAAATGATGAACAACAATAACAAATTAATAGAACAAACAATAAAGAGCATTGGAAAAGTTGAAAAGAAATTTAAAGAGTTATGTCAAAATTTGAGCCAAATACGTGGATGCAAAATTGACCTACATCTCGGATGGGGTATAACAAAAGGAATAATCAAAAAATATGACACAGAATATATAGGGTCAGATATAAATAAAAGTGCTAGATTGTGTGGGATAGCACGCCCTTATGGTATTGTTATTGATAAAGATGATTTCCAGACAATTTCATATGCACTCAGGGGTATTGATGTAAAATTCTATCACCAAAATAGAAAAATGCAAGGTATTGGTAATGTTGATGTTTGGGTAACCAAGAATATAGCATCACAATTTATTACGAGAGAAAACATAAAGCATAATCCTGAAGTTCATGTTGCAGGTCTTTGTTTTAAAAATGAAAATGGAACCATTAAAGTATTAATTGCAAAAAGAAATGATTCCAGAAAATTATATCCCAATTTATTTGAAGGTTGCGGAGGTCAGTTAGCTCTTGGTGAAAACTTCGGAACAGGGGTTAAGCGACATTACAAACTTGAATACGGTATAGACATTGAGATATTTGAAGATGCACATGAACTTTACTATATACAACAACCAATCGAACCTTTAATACCTGGTATTCAGTTTCTATGTAGGTTTATTGAGGGAGAACCAAAATCCGAGAATCATAAAGAAATAAAATGGGTAACATATGAAGAGTTAATTAACATACCAGAAGAAGAGTTTATTCCAAAATTGAAAGACACATTCCTGAGATTTTTTGAATTATTCATGAAGTATACTTAATAAACCCTGAGACTCTTATTTTTATCTGTATTCTATGTTTACATTCAAAAAAACTACATAATGCCTCTTGAATAACTACTATTTTGTCAAGACACTTACTATATTTTTTATTCACTCACCAATTTTGTTAAATCGATGTGTGATTTTTTTAGCCAATACACCCAAAAAAGTCTCTCAAAAATTAGCACAAAAATACGCCTCACTGCGCGGGCTATGTTCATGGCAATTATTGAGAGAGCGATTACTGATTTGCTTGTTATTTGGAGTTTTGTTCTGATGAGTGCTTGAAACCTAGAAAACTACTAAATATTGTAAACAAGGTGTTTCAGATATCTGCTTAACCAACTCCTCGTCTGGAATCCTACGCTCTGATTGTATTATCAATACACCCCAAATCAAACGAAGTGGCTTGGCAACATTACCTGTAAAAATATCTTTAAACAGTTCAGAATACCAGCCTTCAATAATATCCCAAGGAATCAACTCTGATTTTTTGACCCAACGGTTGTTAGAGTCCAACTCCTTCCCCAATGGCATCCCAAAATCAAAAATCGTTGCTTGCTTACTCTGACGCTTATACATCATGCCTCCATAGTACAAATTTTTAACCTATACTATTCAAATTCATGCACTTTACTTAAAATGTTTAACTCATAAAATGTTATTTAGTTGCATTTTATATGGTTTTTCAGGAGCCATTTAATACTTGAAATACTTTGCACGAAGACATGAAAAAAGTCAATGGCCCGAGAGAAATAAAAAGATAGCTCAAAAACTTCGTGAAAGTGGATTGATGACATCTATTGGTGAAAAAGCAATAGCAACTGCTATACATAACGGAACTTGGGATACTCCTAAATCATATCCTGTTAGCGATTTAGATATTGATGTATTAAAAGAAAAATTGGAAGGATTTTCATCTGCTTTTGAAAATTTTATGAAAATGTCAAAGTCTGTGCAAATGACTTATACAAAGCGTTTCTTTTCTTTTAAAACTGAAGAAGCTCGGCTTCGTGATTTTGAGAAAATCGTGATTAGGCTAAACAATAACCTGAAACCAATGTAATTGATATGTGTAGCCCGCAGAGCGACCGACCTCGCAGAACGGAAACCGATCCGCTCCAACACCGAAGCTTATACAATCCTGTTATGTGCTTCTACCCCCGCTTTTCACAAATTTTTCTTATTTTTTAATCAAATTTTACAACCCAACTATTATCATGATATGCAGTAAAACACATTTTAATTTGTTCATAAGTATTTTTTTCTGTAGATAGTTCTGGTAATTCATTTAATGAAAAATATCCAC
>WRLO01000131.1 GCA_009777575.1 Candidatus Cloacimonadota bacterium | reverse complement strand
GTAGCAGAAATCTCCGATTTCCTCACACCCCGTAGCAGAAATCTCCGATTTCCTCACACCCCGTAGCAGAAATCTCCGATTTCCTCACACCCCGTAGCAGAAATCTCCGATTTCCTCACACCCCGTATCAGAAATCTCCGATTTCCTCACACCCCGTAGCAGAAATCTCCGATTTCCTCACACCCCGTAGCAGAAATCTCCGATTTCCTCACACCCCGTAGCAGAAATCTCCGATTTCCACTCCGTAGCAGAAATCTCCGATTTCCACCCCTACAGAGCTATCATCGCTACGCAAACGACTTTTCGGAGAGGACTCCTCTCTGAATATAATTTAAAGAGATACACAGAGGTTTTAATACGTTTATTACGCATTTCATTCATTTTCAACGATTTTTTTATGTTTAAAATACTTTACTCCTGAAAGTATCGTCACAAAAACAATTACCCAAAAGAAATATTGGATAAACAAAACCATTCCTCTTTCAAATGGCAATAAAAACTTCATAAAGTTTAACTGAAGGGCAGAATAAACAACAAGGGCAGTTATGATACCAGTCATTTGTGCAGTTGTCTTCAGTTTTCCCCAATCATTAGCTGCCATGATGATATTTTTTTTAAGATAATGCTGTCTGAGCATAGACACAGCAATTTCCCGTAAGGCAATAATAACAACAACGACCCAATGGATATAAGAAATCGGTGGTAACCATAGTAAAATCAAAGCAGACATTACTAACAGCTTGTCAGCCATAGGATCCATTAGTTTTCCGAAATTGCTCACAATTCCATATTTTCTTGCCAATTTTCCATCCCAATAATCCGTGATACAGGCAATGATATATATCACCGTAGCAATTAGAGTTTTGTCTAACATAAACAAAATCACGAAAAAGGGAATAGAAATGACTCTCAAAAGGGTCAAGGCATTTGGTAAATATTTAATCATAAATTAATCCTTATAATGGTTTAGAATATATAGGTTTTTGAAATAAAACAAACAAAAAATTTATTAAAAAAAGCATAACCAATAAGTTTAAATTCAACATATTTAAACTCAATACTGACATTCTATTGATAAATAATATATTTAAAAATAGATTGGATAATATCATCAATATTGATGTAAAAAATAAAAACAAAACGTTTTCATGAAGTTTTTTTAGAGCAAGTTTATTTGAAGTAATCCCAGAATTTTGAATAGCATTGATACATTCTTTATTCTTGACAATAATGGCTAACCGAATAAAAAGTTGTAACAATAAATATAGACCTAAAGCGAGAGCTTGTAATATCAAGAATATTTTTCGCAGTCTTAAAGTCTGAGAGTCTATTTCAACCCAGATATTTGAGTTGTAGTGAATAATATTATTGGGAAAAAAAGATGTAATCTCGAAAATAAAAGAGTTTAAATCATCTGCCGGTAAAGGATTAACAAATATTTCTAAAAGAAAAGGTAGCGTAAATCCACGCACTGCTCTGCTAAAGTCCATCAGCTCGTATTTTTCAATCAGCAGATTTGCCAAAGAATCCGGATAGGTCAGATAAAATGATGAAAAAACTTGGTGATTGTTTACGAAATCATGCACATCGTTTGCTTCGCTTAAATTATTTGTATACACCAAGATAGGAAACAAGCTTTTTTCTTGATTTACATAATCAATATAATAATTCATTTGGAGCGAACCATATATAAAAGCTATTGAGAAAATAAAACCGACAAGAATATGGATAAAAAGATGATATTTTAGACTCATACTCTTTTCAATTCTCCTGATATTATCGAAAATGTAGTATTATTCACGGCACTGGATTTTCCTGTTGAAATAATAAGCATTCCGCTTTTTAGGCATAAGGAGATAACTTGATAAATTCTTTGAAAAAGATTATCATCGAAATAATCATCAAAATCATCAATCAAAAGAATGCTTGGACTGATAAGAGCTGCTCTAATAATATACATACACATTCTCTCTGAGCGACTGCTAAATTCCATTTTATTCTTTAAAATATTAGTTATTCCGAGAATAGAAGCCATTTCTACTAATCTATTATTCTGTACATTTCCTAGTTTCCCTAAAGAAAATTTAATGTTTTCTATATAATCAAGTTTTTTAATCACTGGTAACTCATTGTTTAATAATAAAACACTGTTTTTTAAAGATGATAATGGCTGCTTTTTAAAAGTTATTTCCCCTGAGAAATTCTTATATTGACCTATTAATGTTTTGAGAAATAGACTTTTACCTGTTGAATTTGTTCCATGTATATAAGTAAAAGTTCCAAGCTCAAGACTCAAATCAGCAATAGATAAAATTATCTGTTTTGAAGAAATTAGTTTAAAATTATTTATTTTAAGCATGCTTTAGCTCGAAAATAATGTTTTTTGTTTTATTTTGAGACTTCTCCACCATCTCCCCCTTGCGAAGGGTGGCAGAAGATGACATATTGATAATTTTTAAATTATTATTTAAAGTTTCTTTTTCCATTTCTTGTGAGCGTTCTTGTGGATAAATCACAATAGCTATCCCAGCCATGGAAAGAAAGTTTTTTATACATTTTACTAAACCAGGTAAGGTTGCTATTATCTCAAACCTTGAAATTGCTTTTTCATACTGTTGACTAATTTTTCCTTGTCCAACAGGATAATAAGGAGGGTTGGACATAATTATATCATGCTTTATAGTTTTTGATATTTCCTCAGTTAGTTGACAATAATCAGCTTTTATTATCTGATAATTCAAGTTTTTTCCTAAATATTCAGACAAAATTAAAAAATTCTTTTTAGCAATATCAACAAGTTCATCTATGATCTCAATTCCAGAGTAGGATAAATCATGAAAATCTTTAGCTAACATCAGGAGCAATATCCCGTTACCTGTTCCTAAATCTAAAACACTTAATCCCTTATTTAATCCTCCTGTAGAAACCGAGTGAGTATCGTTAGAAATAAATTTTTGTTGCTTAAAATCATAATTCAACAATAACTCTCTCGCTTTGAAATACAAGTGATTCGCATCACTTGACACAGCTTGCGAATAATCATGTTGGAAAAAATCGGCATCAATGCCGGGTATGCAAAAGATTTTCATTTGATTAGTTCAATTCCAGCATTTTTTGTATAGGTATCAATGCATTTTGGGCAATATCTTCAGGTATAAATATTTGATTAAGCTCATCTTGTAAGGTTTCTAAAACAGTATTTAAGGAAGTTTTTTTCATATTGACACAAATTGCTTTTTCCGAAAGGGGTTTTATGGATTTGTGTGGATATTTAATCTGTAGCATATTAATTAATCCTATTTCTGTCCCTATGACTACTTTGTCATTATTTTCAGTAAAATCAGCTAATTCTTTAGTTGAGCCTACAAAATCAGCGATTTCTACTACCTCTGGTTTGCATTCTGGGTGGACTATTACAACATGGTCGGGGTAAATTTCTCTCGCCTTTTTTATATCTGTTGTATTTATAAATACATGATGTATAGGGCAAAACCCATCCCATACATCAATTTTTCTATTAGTTTTTGATTGAACATATTGCCCTAAATTTTGGTCAGGGACAAACATGATAGGTTTATTTAAAGGTAGTTTATTAACAATTCTCACTGCGTTTGAGGATGTTACACAAACATCAGATAACGCTTTGACTTCTATAGAAGAATTGACATAACAAACTATTAAATAATCTGGATTTTTTTCTTTATATTTTTTCAAATCATCTGCATTTGCCATATCTGCCATGGGGCATCCTGCATCTCCAGCAGAAAGCAAAACTTTACAATCGGGACTCAAAAGTTTAGCTGTTTCTGCCATGAATTTTACTCCACAAAACAAAATGATGTCTGCCTTAACTTCTGAAGCTGCTTTTGAAAGTTGAAAAGAGTCTCCAACCATATCTGCTACACTATGAACCTCAACTGGTTGGTAATTGTGTGCTAAGATAATAGCTTTTTTTTCTTTTTTCAAAAGATTGATTTTTTCTATGATTTCTTTCAGTTCCAGTGCCATTTTTAACCTCTCTTTTAACCCTATTTCAATGATGTGTGCCCAAAACCGCCTTCTCCCCTCTCGGTTTGATCAAGCAATTGAACTTCAACAAAATCCACTGATTCATGCTGAGTTAATATCATTTGAGCAATTCTCATATTTTTTTGAATGGTAAAATCTTTGTCTGACAGATTTATCAAAATGACTTTGACTTCACCCCGATAATCTGAATCAATCGTGCCCGGTGAGTTCAATACCGTTATTCCATGATTTATTGCTAAACCACTGCGAGCCCTGATTTGAGCTTCTAAATTCTTGGGCAATGATAATGCAAATCCTGTTGGAATCAAAGTTCTTGCCATTGGTTTTAATTCAATGTCTTCATCTATATCAGCATAAATATCATAACCAGCGGCAAAATTAGACATTTTTTCTGGTTTTTTAGCAGTTTTACTCAAAAAATGTATGTCGACTCTCAATAGTCCTTTAGCCATCGAATCAACTCTTTCTTAATAACAACTCGTGTGCTAATTCTTTGAATAGCAAAGCTCTTTCTCCATAACTATCCAGTATTTCTAAAGCTGCACTAGTGTACTCTTCAGCAATTTGTTTGGATTTTTCTAATCCCAAAATTGAAGGGTAAGTAGCTTTCTTGGCTGATTCATCTTTTCCTATGGTTTTTCCCATATCTTTTGAAGAGCCTTCTACATCAAGTATATCATCAGTTATCTGAAATGCAAGCCCCAAATATTTGCTAAACTCATCAACTTTTTCCATCTCACATGGAGGTACTTCAGCCATATAGGCACCGAATCGAGAACTTAGCTGTATCAATTTGGCAGTTTTATTAAGATGAATAAATTCTAAGGTCTTTTGTGTGACTTCCATGTTGGATGATAAAATATCTTGCATTTGTCCCGCAATCAAGCCTTTATCTCCCGATAATACTGCCATATCATGGAGCATTTTGACTTTAATTTCAGTTTTTATATTAACATTGTTGACAAAATTGAAAGCCTCTATCAAAAGGGCATCCCCAGCAAGTAACGCCACATCTGAGCCAAAAGCAACATGACAAGTTTTTTTTCCTCTTCTAAACTCGTCATTGTCAATTTCTGGTAAATCATCGTGGATTAAAGTATATGTGTGCAAAAGCTCTATACCAGCAGCAGCACGCACTAAATCATCTGTAATCTTTTTTCTATAAAGCTGATAAGTCAGTATTGTTATATAGGGACGCAATCTTTTTCCGCCAGCAAATAGTGTATGCCTTATCGCTTTGTGAATCTCTTTGGGATAGTCGTCTTTACGAGGTAAATACCTATCCATAACCATATTTATATGCTCTCTTCTTTCCTTTATATCCTTTTTCAGAGTTAAAGCATTCATGTATTACTCCTTTCTATCTGTGTCAGTTTATCTATAATTAGTGGTAAAAAAACATAAATTATGATGCAATACAAAAAGTCAAGAAAAATCTCAAAATTTAAGTGTTTTTTTTATAAAATGGCTTTAATATGAAGAAAAAAGAGCTTTTATTTTTTTGAACTTAATAATAGGTTTTTGGGAGGAAATGGAAAATGAATAATAGATAATGAATATCGGTATTATCTTGAAATACTCCGTAGGAGCCCACTTCGAAAAGTATATTAATAAAATTTTACCTAACATAAGCCGAAGGTATGTGAAGCTAGCTAGAAAATGATGTAAAACCACAAAACCGCATCCCGTAGGGATGCAACCAATCAATTGGCATTCGTAGGGAACGCATGTATGCGTTCCGCCTCAATGTAGAATTTAATTAATTGTAAACATACCTTACATAAGCCTCTTAGGTATTTGAGTCTCAGTAGCAGAAATCTCCGATTTCCACCCCGTAGCAGAAATCTCCGA